>JANOHG010000543.1:0-5671 GCA_031406375.1 Archangiaceae bacterium
GTCGAGAGCTTGTTCCCGACGCAGCCGGCGTCTTCTTCCCGTGCGGAGACTTCAAGAAGCTCGCCGAGCAACTGGTTCACCTCGCGCAGAACCCCGCCAAACGGGTCGAGATGGGCAAGGCGGCGCGACTGGCGGCCGAGAAGATCGATGCGTCGTGGATTCGCGGGCAGCTGCTCGATCTCTACGTAGAAGTTGCGGGCCGCCCGCGCGCTGCGGGCGACGCTGCTGCAACCGCGGCCGAGATTACCCGCCCAGCAAAGGCGCCGGTCGCCCGAACCGACTCAAGCAAGCGACGCCCGCCAAAGACCGCTTCCGATCCTTCGACGGATCCCGCAGCGCAGACGGTGCTCGAACCGCCAGCAATTCTCGGTACACCCTTGCCTCCCGATCCCAGCCACATCCCGCCTGCTGCGGACACCGATCGCGTGGCGAACCTGAGCGCTCCAGTGCTGATCGGCACTCCGCTTGGCGGCGGGCTCGATCCTCCTATCCGCAAACCTGCCACGCGCAAAAGCCCATCGTCGCGGAAGCTCACGGCGGTCTCGCGCGTCAACCTTTCCGCACAAACCCTTACACCACGCCCGGCGATGGGACGCGAGGCAACACCCACACCCGAGCTGACACCCGCACACGACGCACCTGCCGAGCCGACGCTCATTTCCGGCGCTGTCCAGTTCTCGCAGGTGCCACCCGTCACTCGCGGCGCCAGTGATTCCCTTCGGGTGGGTGCGCCGCCCGTCCTCAACCCGATCGACGAACTGCTTCTCAACCCCGACGAAGCCATCGAAGAGATCGCCGATGACGAGCTGATCGCAGACCCGGCTGCCGCCATCGACGACGAGGAACTCGAAGACGTGATGGAAGCCGACGACGTCGACGCCCAGGGAATCGACAGCGATGATCTGCCTTTGCTCTCGAAGCTCGACCCGTGGCTTGCACAACTCGTCCACGGCTATTGTCCGCCCGACGCCCCGACCTTCAA
Organism: Archangiaceae bacterium; assembly: GCA_031406375.1. GTDB lineage: Bacteria > Myxococcota > Myxococcia > Myxococcales > Myxococcaceae > JAGSPQ01. The sequence continues at coordinate 983 of JANOHG010000543.1, forward strand.
CCGCCACACGCCACCCACCAACTTTCCGGGGCGCGACTGAGCACGATTTCAAGGGGCCTTCGGGTTCCCGCTGTCAACCAAGAACGAGCTGTTTTCGTCAAATCGGTGGGCGAAATTTCCGCTTTTCCTGAACCGACGCGAAGGCTGTTTACCGGCTTTGAACTCGGTGGGAAGCTTCGCATCCGCTCAAAATGGAACGACGCGTCCTCATTGTCGAAAGTCAGAACGATTTCGCCCTCACGATGGCTTCCGTGCTGCACGACGCAGGCTATTCGACATCCCTGGCTGCCAACGCCGCCGAGGCTTCCCGCGAACTCGAGAAGCGTCGTCCGGATCTGGTGATCCTCCGCGCCGAGCTGCCAGACCAGAGTGGGTTCGTGCTCTGTGGCACGATTCGCAAGGGCAAGTTCGGCGCAAACCTTCCGGTGATTCTGCTGTCCAGCGATGTGGCGCCCGAGGCTCTGCAGCAGCACAGCACCAGCCCGAACGCTGCCCATGGTTACCTGCCGATTCCTTTCGAGATGGGTGAGCTGACACGGCTCACCCTCCACATCATGCCTCCTGGAACTGCGGAAACTGCCACCGCGCCACAGCCGCCTGCCGAACCGAACCCAGGGGGCGATGACGAAGATCTCGCTCTTGACGCAGCCCTCGAGGGCAGGGTCCTCGTCAAACCGGAAACGCCCCCGGTTGGGCCACCGCCGATCCAGCGCGTCACGTCGGGCCCGCCGCGGTTGCCCAAGCGCGAACGCCGCAGCGCGCTCAATGACGAAGACCGCACCTTCCTCGATCGCGCTTTCGCCTCGATCGCTGACCGCAAAGCCGAGCTGCTGGCCGAGTCGAAAGAAGTTCGCCGCACGAGTGCCCGTCGCGACCTGATGGGGACTCCCGAAGGGAAGATCCAGCTGCTGCGCGATGAGCTGAAGATTCGCGAAGCGCAGATCGCGCGCATCTCGGAAATATGGAGCGTGCGCGAGCGCGAACTGTTGTCGGTCGAAGATCGGGTCAACGAGAAGGACGTCGAGATCCAGGGCACGAAGATGCAGCTCGACGATCTGACCCGTCGGCTCAATGACGCACAAGCGACGATGGTCGAGAAAGAACGCGACCATGGCCGCCAGATCGAAGATCTGCTGCTGCAGAAGTTCATCGGCGAGAAGGAAGTCATCGAGGTTGTTTCGGCCAAGGAAAAGGACATCAACGTCCTTCGGCGCGAGCTGTCTCACAAAGACGAGGAGCTCGCGCGCCGCGCGTCTGACCTCGAGGCGCAGCAGAAGGAATACTCGGTTCTCGAGAAGGACTTCGGCACCGCGACGATCGAAAGCGAAGTTCGCGAGAAGAACCTCACCGAAGCGAACATCGCCCGCGATCTGCAGATCCTCGCGCTCAAGAGCGACCTTCAGACCACCCACACCGAACTCTCAGGCACGATCACCGCCCGCGACGGCAAATACGCTGACTACGAAGGACAGCTGCAGGCCCTGAACGAGGCGGTGGACAAGACGCGCGCGGAGCGTGAGAACACCGTCAGCCGACTGCAAGAGGAAGTTCGCGAGGCGGTGGATCACCACACCCGCAGCGATGCCGAAATCGACAGGCTTCGCGCCGAGGCATCCGATCATTCGGCGCGCAACGCCGAGAAGTTCGGCGAGCTCGAAGGTGAGATCACCAGCCTCAAGGGCGGCCTCGAAGCGCTCGCCCTCGAGAAGCAGGAACTCGACACCGACCTCAACGACCGGTTGCACGAGCGCGCCGGGCGAATCGAGCAGCTCGAGAAAGAGCTCGCCGACACGGTTGAGCGCAAAGATCGCCAGGAAGCCGAGTTGCAGGCGCAGGTACAAGAGCGGCTCGAGCGCATTGGTGAGCTCGAGGGCGAGGTCGAGGCGACCAAAGCCGCCCTCGTCGACCGCGAAGAAGAGCTCAACGCCGAGCTCGGCGAGGTCGGGGCGGCGAAGGAACAGGTCGAAGCCGAGCTTGCCGCGGCGGTTGCGCGCGTGGACGAGGCGCGCCAGGCGCTCGAGGCACGCGGCAGCACGATTGACGCTCTCAACGCGGATCTGGCGGATCGTGAGGCGAAACTCACCGATTTGGGCGACGAGTTGGTGCGTTCGCAGAAGAACACTTCCGATCGCGACGCCGAGCTGTCGATCGCACGTGAAGAGATCGCCAATCGCAAGGGTGAGATCGAAGCGCTCAGCGCGACAATCGAAGAGAGAGAAGCCAACCTCGAACGGCTGAGCGCCACGCTCGACCAAACCCAGAAAGATCTCGCCAGCACTCAGGACTCTCGGCAGCATACGCATGAAGCGTTCGAGACAAAGAGCCGCGAGCAAGCGCAGACGGCGGTCGCTCTGGCGCAGACCCAAACCGAGCTCGAGAAGACCCGTGCCGAGCGCACCGACCGAGAAGGAGAAGGCAAAGCAGCCCGAAACGAGGTCGCGCGGGTCACCGGGTTGTTCCGATCGTCGGAAGCGTCGAAGGCGGAGCTCGAAGAACGGTTGTCCGGAGAAATCGGGCAGCTAAAGAGCGCGCTGTCGGAAGCGACGGGCAACTACGAAGCCGAAGCGGCTGCGCACGGCGATCTTCAGAAGGAGACCAGCGAAGCGATCATGGCGCTCACTTCCGATCGCGACGCTCTGGCTGAAGAGCTCGAGTCAACTCAGGTCAACCTCGCCGCGAGTCAGGCCAATCTTTCCGACAAGGACGCCCGCCTCAAGAAAGAGCTCTCGGAGCACTCGTCGACCCGGCAGATCCTCGAGGCCGAGCTCGTCAAGATGACCTCCGATCTCAACAGCGCTCGTGACCACACGCTCGATCTCAACGAGCAATTGGCGCTCATCAAGCAAGAGCTGGGGCAGCGCGTTGCCGAAGTCACCCAGCTGTCGGCTGGGCTTGCGCACGCGCAAGACGCCAAGGGTCACCTCGAAGAGCGCATCGGAACGATGTCGGACGAAGCCCAGCGTCGCGAAGAGCTGCTGCAAAACGACCTCGCGAACAAGAGCAAAGAGCTCGCCGACACGCTGCGCAAGCTGACCGCGCTCTCGCAAGAGAAGACCCGCCAGGCCGACGCACTCACCCGCGATGCCCACGCGAAGGGTGAGGCGGTCAAGCAGCTCGAGAGCAAGCTCAAGGCGACTTTCGACGACGCGAAGAAGAAGCTCGAGGAAATGCAGAGCCGGGTCGCTGGCGCCAACAACGAGCTCGAGAGCGTTCGCGGCGATCTGGCCGAGAAGCACGAGAGCCTGCAGAAAGTCGCCGCCGCCGGAGAAGCTGCGAGCAAGGAACGCGATCACCTCAAGGCGCAGATGCAGGCGCAGATTCAACAAGCCAACGCGCGGGTTACCGAGGCGAACAACGCGCTGCACCTCGACAAGGTCAACGCCAAGAAGGTCGCCGACGACTACGCGGCGAAGCTGCAACGCACTGAAGCGCGCGTCGCGCAGGTACAGGTCGAGGCACAGGCGCGCAATCAGGACGCTGAGGCGAAGGCCAAGGATCTCAACAACCAGCTGGCGCTGCGCGGCCGCAGGGTCAGCGAGCTCGAGCAAGCGTTGGAAGGGGCGTCGTCTACCCGTGCCAAGGGCGAGAAGGAGCTTGGCGCGAAAGTCGCCGTCGCAGAAACCAAAGCCAATGAGGCAGCGGCCAAGTTGCAGGCGATGACCCGCGAGAGGAAAGAGCTCGAAGGCAAGCACGTGGCACAGCTGGAAGAGCTCGGGATCAAGCAGAAGGCCGAGCTCGATCGCCGCGAGCAGGTCAAAGCCCAGGAAGTTCTGCGCTTGCAGTCGGCGGTACAAGAGAAGAGCAAGGCGCTCAAGGTCGTCGAGCTCGAGCTTGCCCGGTACAAGAACAAGCCGTTCCCCGCAGCAGCCACTGCGCGGCCTCTCGCCGCCAGGCCTCTCGAGCCGAAGCCACCCTCGCCTCCGTCACTTAGCGGCGAACCCGCTGACGAGGCTTTCGAGGAGGCCACCCGAACCAACATCATCTCGGTCGAACCACGCACTGCTGGCCCGCAGGGCGCTTCGGGCATGCGCACCGAAGCCGTTCGAATCCCGACAAAAACTCAGCCAGGCATGGGCTTTGCCCGCACCACAGGCGCCACCCACCCAGCGGTCGCTGTTCCCAAGGTCGCAAACCCGCTCGCGAGTTCCGCCTCGTCGGCCAAGCGCCCTGCCGAACGTGACGAGCGCACCGTCGTGATGCCTCCGGGAACCGCGACGCTGCCGAAGAAACAAGCGGGCGATGACGACGATGATGACTTCACCAGCTTGATTGACAACCTCGGCGACTGATAGGTCGCTGCCTTCGGCTTCGAAGGGGTCCCCGTGCACATCGCCCGCCTTGCTGGCGTCATTGTCCTGTTGGGAATTTCATTCTCCAGTTGCAAAGGAAGGCGGCTCGTCGCCCCGCAAGACGGCGGCCTCGTCTGCGAGGAAGGTGAGCGGCTGGTGGCAGGTGAATGCCGCTTCGTCTGCGAGCGTGATGGCCACTGTCCTGAAGGCCAGCGGTGCAATCTCTTCGTCGGAAGATGCGAGCCCAAGCCTCCGATGCCCGACGCCGGGCCGGTGCTCACGCCCTGCACCACCGGCGCGGATCGCTGCACGGCCGACGGCCTCGCGCTCGAGAAGTGCACCGCGAACGTCTGGACGGTGACCGAGACCTGCCCGCCGGGCGGCTTCTGCAAGAACGAGA
>JANOHG010000553.1:0-4841 GCA_031406375.1 Archangiaceae bacterium
CCAACGAGCAAGGGCAGATCGCCGCGATCGTTTACGGCGCGAACCTGATGTTCGCGGTGTTCGGTGGAGGCCTGCTGTTTTTACTCTTCGCCCGCTGGCGGCATGACCACGCAGTGCGGTTGATCGCGGCGACCGCCGGGCGGATCTCTTCGAAGCTCGGCGAGAAGGTGGCGCACATCGTCGATGGGTTTGTCGGCGCGATGAAGCAGCTTCCAGACACCAAGAACCTGATCGCCTTCTTCGTCTGGACCGCTGTGTACTGGGGCCTGAACGGGGTCGGGATTTCAATGCTCTCTTACGCGTTCGACTGCAGCAACAGTGTCCCGGGTTGTGTGCCGATGTCGTTGACGGTTTTCCAATCGTTCATCGTGCTGGGGGTGTTGATCGGCGGGGTGATGATTCCTGCGGCACCTGGCAGCGGGGGGCTCTTTCAGGCGTCGATCATGGTTGGCATCGGCGTCTTCCTTCCCACGGCAGTGGTGAATTCAAGTGGGATCGCGTTCGCCAACCTGCTGTGGATCGCGCAGGTAGGTCAGCAGATCTTCTTTGGTTTGGTATTGATGACTCTCTCGCAGCGAACGTTTCGCGGCATCACTGGAAAGCTCGAAGCCGACAAGCTGGAAGCCGAGCAGACGTCGAACGCGTGAAGGAGCTGCCACCATGAGTGTTGGAATCGACTTCGTAGCGCTGTGTGTCATCGGCGCCGCGCTGATCTTCGGTCAGATTCGCCAGGTGCCCGCGCAGCTGCGCTACTTCGTGATGGCTGCGGCCTTCGCGATCGTCGCGCTGTACCGACTGCGCCAGGGCGCGGTGGGATTCAACCTCGCGATCGTCGTCATCTCGGCTGTCTTCTGTGTCACCTACCTGGTCAAAGGGTTGCGGTACAAAAACCCAGGTTGAATACACCAGCGCACTTGGTGCGAAGGCTCGCAGTTTCAGTCTGGCCACCCTTTTCCGGCCCCATCGGCTAACGCAGTGAGGGCTGTGCAAGAATAGACTTCATGCAGCGAAGTCGGATTCTGGTCGTCGATGACGAGCCATCAATCATCAGAATCTTCGAAGAAGCCTTTGAGTCCCGAGGGCTCGAGGTCATCGGCGCCGCAGATGGATCTGAGGCGCTGAAGAAGCTGGCAGCAGGATCGCCCGACGTCATCTTCAGCGATCTGATCATGACGACGCTGGGCGGGTTCGAGCTGCTCGAGCGAGCCAAAGAAAGGGTCCCCGACGTGCCCTTCGTGGTCATGACCGCTTACAGCGACAAATCGAAGCTGGCGCGTGCGCTGAAGCTGGGCGCCTTCGAGTTAATCGACAAGCCGTTCTTGATCGACGAGCTTGACTCTCTGGTGACGCGGGCGCTTGCGCAGCGGCAGCTCTACCGCGAACGCCGGTTGCGCGAGACGCACAGCCAGTCAATCGAGCGCTTCTCACGGTTGCTCAACGCGTCGCGCAGCTTTGACGATCTGATTGCCTGCCTGCGTCTCGAGCTCGGCGCGGCGCTGGGGGTTCGCAACTTTTCGCTATTTCTGTGCGAACCGTCGACACGCAAGTTGGCGTTTAGCTGCAGTGGCGGATCCGAAGATCCTCATTCGGAAGCGCTCGTCGCGCAGATGCAAACTGCGATCGCTTCCCAGCTGCCGGCACTTGGGCACGCGCCAGACTCTGAATCCGTCAGCTTGCCGCTGTTGGTTCGAAGCGACTTGGTGGGGGTGTTGAACCTCGACGAAAAAGTGTCGGCGCCCGCGTTCGACCCGATCGACCTCGGCTTTTTCACCATCGCCGCAGGGCACCTCGCCAGCGCCGTTGCCGTTCGACAAGAGGCGCTCCAACTGGCGACCGCGCTGAAGGAACTGAAGAAGAGCAAGTCGATGCTGGTCGAAGCACAGGCGATCGCCCGGGTGGGAAGCTGGCGGTGGGTGCTGTCGAGCCACGAGGTGCGCTGGTCTGACGAGCTGGTTCGAATTTACGGCCGGCCGCTGGATCCATTGGCCAGCCATCCCATTCCGCTCGACCGGATTCCTCTCGAGGATCACCAGTTCGTCGTGCACGGCATCGAAGAGGTGGTGCGCTCTGGGCAGCCCATCACCTTCGAGCATCGGGTGTTGGATCCCGCGGGCAACCGAATCGTCCTCAACCACGTGCGCGCGATCGTCGACGCGCAGGGCGTTGCGACCAAGATTGTGGGCACGGTGCAGGACATTACCGAGCGCAAGCAAATGGAAACCCGGCTGCTGCTCGCAGATCGCATGGCGTCGGCCGGGATTCTCGCGGCGGGAATGGCGCACGAGGTGAACAATCCGCTGGCGTACGTGGTCGCGAACCTGGACTTCATCGCCAGCGAAATCACCGCGCTCGAACCGCAGCTTCCGAAAGGTCGCCTCGATGAGATGCGCCAGGCGCTGTCAGACAGTCGGCACGGCGCTGGCCGCGTGACCCGCATCGTCAGCGATCTGCGGACGATCTCGCGCGCCGACGATGAGAGCCGTGGCCCAGTAAACCTGAACCGGGCGATCGATTCTTCGCTGAAAATTGCGGCCAACGAGATCCGCCACCGAGCGCGGTTGCTGACCGAACTCGGAGAGCTGCCGTTGATCGAAGGCAATGAGGCGCGGCTGGGGCAGGTGTTCTTGAATCTGCTCGTCAACGCAGCCCAGGCGATGCCTCTGGGCGCCGCGTCGGACAACGAGCTGAAGGTCAAGAGCTGGTTCGACGCCACCCGGAAGCTCGTCATCGCAGAGGTGTCGGACACGGGCGCCGGAATTCCTTCCGAGATCATCAGTCGCGTATTCGACCCATTCTTCACCACCAAGCCGATTGGCGCGGGTACCGGGCTGGGGTTGTCGATTTGCCACGGAATCGTCGCCGCGCTGGGCGGTGAGATCTCCGTTCAAAGCCAGGTGGGAAAGGGAACCACTTTTCGCGTGCTGCTTCCGGCAACTACGAAGATCGCGCCGCCCGCGCCGGCGTCAGTGCCGCGCGAATCGGTTCCGCGACAACGGGTGCTCGTCATCGACGACGAACCGATGGTGGGGGTGTCGCTGCGCAGACTGCTCGCCACTGATCACGATGTCGTCAGCGAACAAAGTGCGGTGACGGCGCTTTGTCGCATCGACGCAGGAGAGCCGTTCGACGTGATCGTCTGCGATCTGATGATGCCCAACGTGAGCGGCATCGACTTCTACCAGGCGCTCGAGCAGAGGAAGTGCTCGCAGAGAGTCATTTTCATGACTGGAGGTGCGTTCACGACGGGCGCGGCCGAATTCGTCGCGCGAACCAGTGCGCCCGTGGTTGCCAAACCCATCGATGGCCAGTTGCTGCGATCGATGATCACCGCCATCGGAAAGTGACGCCTACAGCTCGGCGCGGACGTACTCAAACTCGAGCGGCTTGTTGTTGATTCCACGCGAAGGGGCCGCAACCCAGTTCGCCATCTTCCCCGGCTCGGTAATCGCCTTGCCTTGCAGGCTCTTCACGAAGGTCTTGTCGGCAACCGAAGGCAGCAAGGTGTCCTTCTTCGCGTCCCATTGGCTAGCGGTCAGCGGCGTGCCATCGAAGTCGAAGTGACTGCCAGCGAAGATCCCCTGTTGGCGATGGAAGCGGCGGCTGGGAAGGGTGAACTTGAACGAAAGTCCGCGGTCGATCAGGACCTTGTTCCAGCGATCGACGCCGCGCTGGCAGTCCTCGACGTAGCCATCGCGCAGCACCTCGTTCATCGCCGATCGCAGCGGAACTTCCTGATTTCGAAATGCTCCGTTGTCCCACACCTGCATCGGGTAGGTGCCATCGAGTGCGACGTGGTCTTCGAACTTCTCTTCCTTCGCGCGGCCCTTCAACCCAGACGCGAAGAAGCTCGCCGCGTTGGTCGAAATTTCCGAGCCGAACAAATCGAGCGACAGCGAGTACCAGAGGTTGAGGTACTTCTGGATCGTGGGCAGATCCACGCCGCCCTGCGCTCGCGCATCCTCGTTCGGGTCCAGCTTCATCAGCTCGGCGGTGCGCTGCACCACCCGCTGAATGCCTGACTCACCGACGAACATGTGGTGCGCCTCTTCCGTCAGCATGAAGCGCGTGGTCCGCGAGAGTGGATCAAAGCCCGACTCGGCGAGCGCGAGCAGCTGGAACTTGCCGTCGCGGTCAGTGAACATCGTGAACATGAAGAAGCTGAGCCAATCGTCGATCGGCTCGTTGAATGCTCCGAGGATGCGCGGCTTGTCGACGTTGCCGCTGCGGCGCTCGAGCAGACCGTCTGCCTCTTCCCGGCCATCGCGGCCGAAGTACCGTTGAAGCAGATACACCATCGCCCAGAGGTGGCGGCCTTCCTCCACGTTCACCTGAAAGAGATTGCGCATGTCGTACATCGAAGGGCAGCTCGAGCCCAACGATCGCTGCTGCTCGACCGATGCGGGCTCGGTGTCGCCCTGAGTGACAATCAGCCGGCGCAAAGTGTTGCGGTGCTCACCGGGAACGTCTTGCCAGACCGGCTGCCCAAGCAGATCGCCAAAGCCAATCGTGCGATCCTTCACCGCGTCAGAGAGGAAGATGCCCCACCGATAATCCGGCATCTTCACGAAATCGAAGTGCGCCCAGCCGTCAGTCTGGGTGCTGATAGCGGTTCGCAAGTAGACATCGCGACTCTGGAACCCTTCAGGCCCCATCGTCTTCCACCAGTCGACGAAGTTGGGCTGCCATTGCTCGAGCGCGCGCTGAAGCTTGAGGTCGGAGCCGAGGTTGACGTTGTTCGGGATTTTTTCGCTGTTGATGTCGCTCATGGTTGGCTCGGTTGGGCTCGAACGCGCAGCGCGCACGCTTGGTGTTCATGGTCGAGGCGCGGCCGGACGCGAAGG
>JANOHG010000877.1:0-8622 GCA_031406375.1 Archangiaceae bacterium
GCAGTCGCTCCTCGCGAAGCGGCGGCGCAGCGGCACGCGAGCGACGCCGACGTGTCGACAATCAGGCCATTCCCGTCGTGCTGGCTGCCGGTGTATCCGAGGTCGATCGCGAGCCCGCTGCCGCCGAGGTCCGTCCTCTTCCCGTAAACATCGAAGTCGTAGCGATGCACGACGGCGCCAGTACTGTTAGCCGCCGCGTACAAAGAGCCAAGCGCATCAGCAAGTGGGTACTCGGTCGCGGCACCGCGCTGGTAGGCCAGCACTACACGTCGGTTAAGGACTCTCGAGCAGCGTGAGGTTCACCGCGCAAGCTCGCGGAGGAGTCGTCGGCAACGCCTGCACGCACGAGAACTGCAACTTCGCACCGCCGCGATCGATGACGAGGTCCACGTCCTTCTTGTCGAAGTTCCCGGTGAGCTTGAGCTCGACCTGCTTGTCGATTGCCGCTGGTGAGAACGAAATCTGCACCTGGTCTGTCGTTGAAATCTCCAGTCGGCGCACAAAGAGATTCGACGGGTCGATGGTGAGCGCACAGGGCGCGGCCGGAGCGAAGTGCGCCACGCAGTCCCCATTTTTCACCTCTCCCGAGCGCACCCGGGTCCGAAGCAAGCGCTTCCCGAGCCCATCGAGGTCGGGCGCCCTTCCATCAGGTAGGCCCAACGCAACCACGCTCAACGCGACCAGCAACCCCACCCCCAACAGCAACACCACGTTCGCGGGTTGCATCGTTACGGGCCGGGCAGAATCGGCCGAACGATATCCACGCCCCGCAGATTGAACGGCGACAGAAACAACAGCGAGGCGCAGCGACCACGCTGACAGTAAAAGTTCTTCGGGCAGGGGGGAACGCAAGGCTGCACCGCGCTCTTGCAGACCCCATCGCAGTTCCCCGAGATGCAGCGTTGATCTGCGTCGCAAGGCAAACCATCCTTCAGAGCGCAGCGGCCTTTCGCGCACATCAACGGGGGCAGGCACTCATCCGCGCTGTCGCACCGGTGGTCATCGCGGGCGCACGTTCCTGCCCGGCACCACAGTGCTGAGCAACTCAGGTTCGAGTCGCAGCTCTCTGCCGGCTTGAGCAGACAGCTCTTTGCGCCACCTTGCAGCGTGGTGCACTTCTGATTCGCTGGGCAGCTCGAAGTGGAGCTGCCGCAGTCGGCTCCGGGGGCAGGGTAGGCGCACTTGCCGGCGGCGCAACGCGCGGTGAGGCAATGCGCGTCTTCTTTGCAGGCGCCGCCGACCTGCTCAATCAAACACACGTGTCCGCCACCGCGCGGCGAACACACGAGTGCGCCACAGTCGCCCTGTTTGGTCGGCTCACACGGGTCTAAAGGGCCCTTGCCGCTGAGCGCGATGAAGAGCGCCATTGCGGACCCGGCAATCACCAACGCTCCGGTGACGAGCGCCACAATCCACCAGGGGAAAGGGCGGCTGGGCTTCGCTGTCGGTGCGACGGTGAAGGTCACCGCCGGCCCATGTGCGTAGTCTTCGTCGGGGTTGTTCACCGACGACACCAGCAGATGCATCGCGTAAGTCCCTTCAGCGGTTCCCGCGGGAATAGCCACCTTGACGGTGAAGGTGGTGGTTCCATCGTGGGTCAGGTCGCGCTCGGGGTCTTGCTCGATGCTCAACCACTCGCGCCGGGTATTTCCCTCTGGCTGTGGCACGGCGCGCGCGCGAACCTGCTTGCCGAGCTTGTTCGAGACCGAGAACGAGAGCTCGGCCTTGCCCTGCATATTGGGCGTCGCGGAAGGAGAAGTAGGCGTGATGTCGAAGGCACGGGGCATGTCGAAAGGACCTTTAGGTGACAAGCTTCAAACGAAGGCCAACTCATAGGTGACGTGGGCAGGTTTCTCTCGCTCGATGATTCGCTCGAGCATCGGTCGATGCGCGCGAATCGCCGCCGGCGCTTGCACCCGGACGTGAAACGCCCGCACCTTTCCTTGTTCATCCATCACGTGCTCATCGAGCTTGAAGCCGGTGACGCCGGTGGCGAGCTCGAGGAAGCGCAACAACCCCTTGCGGGTGCCGCGCCACCGCGAGAGCTCAGCGGCGGCGGCGATCAACTCGCGCAACCGCCCTGGCCCGCTCGACACCGGGAAATTCAGGTTCACCCAAGAAGCAAGCAGAGGCAGGAAGCTTTCGGAAGCGCGTCGCGGATCCAGGTTCTCGTCCAGCCGTTCCAGCGCGGTCTGTGAAGGCGCGTGGAGTGCCTCCATCGCGTCGAGCAACGCCGCAATGGGAGTTCCATCGCCGGCGGCGCGTTGAAACACGCCAGGAAGCAGCCGTTCAATCTCCAGGCGTTTCATCGTGAACGACCTCAATCTGATGGTTGCCCGAACAAAACAGCCACGTCGGGAGCAGGGTGACCTTCTCGACGAACTCGCGCTCAGCGCACGGCTTGTACTGCTGTGCATCCTGAGTGCGAAACAGGCCTTCAGGCCCGCCGGCAAACAGCGCGCCTTCCCCTGTGCTCGTCACCGCCAGCACCGGGTGGAAGAGCCGCTCGTTGGTGCGAGGGGGCAACCCACACGCCAGTTCGGGACGCCGCCATTGAACGTCTGGTTTGCTCGAGTCGCACCAAAGAACGCCGGCACGATGGGTCGCGGCGTAGACGGTGGAGCCCTTAAACGCGAGACCCAGGCAGCTGCCTCCTTCCCAATTGCGATCGAACGCTTGCCACCCACCTGGAGCATCCGCGCCCCCCAACAGCTCAATCGCGCTGCAGCCGGTGCCAACCTCGGCGCCGCTGGCTGCGAACATCGCGGCCCACAGAAACGTCCGCGGCCCATCGTGTTGCATCTCGAGCGTTCGCACGTCCTTGTCCTTGAGCCCGACGTGGCGAAAGCTTTCCCGTCGTCCGCCGCTCACCGACAGGTACACCCCGCGGCTCTGCATCGCCGCCACCGCGACGCTCGAGCTGCCGCGGAAATCCGTTGAAGCGGCAACTGCATAGAAGCCGAGGTTCTGATCTGCCTTATCGACCACCACCGGCAGCGGCCGCGCGCCAGGCTGCATCGCCAGCTCGAACAGCCCAACCCCAGTCGCCAACAGCAGCACCGGGACTCCGTCGCGCAGCGTCCACGCGAGGTCTTCGACTGCGTCCAGCGTTTGAGTCGCAGCGTCCCATGACTCTGCGCAGTCCCAGGAAATCCTCACCTTCGACTGTTTCCCGCCTGGAAGCCGACTGGCGACCGCGAGCAGCCCCGGGCGCGACGGGTGGACCTTGAGAACGTCGACGTCTTCATTGCCAAAGTTGCCCGCAGGCTCCCACCCTTCGGCGAGGTTGAGCGAGCGGAACACGTAGCCACCGCTGCCAGCGTAAAGCGGCCGAGGAGACGCAGTGTCGAAGGCGAGCGCCTTCACCGCACCCGGCACCTCATTCACAATCAGTCGAACCTGGTCGCCATAACTCACGCCTGGCTCGGCGAGGATGACGTCGTAAACGTTCGAGGCGCGCAGCGCCTGGCCGAATCGCCAACCTCGACCCTGCTCGGCGCCTGGAAGTGTTCCCTGTTTCGGCAGCGGCGAGATGGTTTGGTAGAGGCGCGACTCGATGCGCTTCTTCATTGCTTCGGCATCTTCTGCGCGGTGCGCCACCACCTTCGCGTGCACCGACACGGTCTTGTAGCGCGCGAAGTTGACCAAGCACGTCGTGCCCAAGGGACGGCGATCATCCAGCTCGTCCTGAATTCGCTTTCGTGCCGGCTCGGTTTGGTGCGAGCGCAACGCCTCTGCGCTGACTCCGCGATCATCAGAGCCTCGCAATGCGGCTGGCAACTCTGGCACCAGCAGCACCTCGACGGTTCCCGGAGGGGCGTGGGTCCACAGCTGCGCCTGGGTAAAAGCCCGGGCTCTTGCCATGCCACTGGCGGTGCGCAGCGCGAGTGCTTCGAAGTCATGGGCGGTGATGGCGCGACGCAGCGAGTGAATCTCTTCCGGCCCGCGCGCAAGGGCGTTGTCCATGCTTTCGGCGGCCCGCCCGCCGACTGCAGGTTCGGCGTTGGAGACCGTGAGGCTCGCGCCCGGCACGGGGTCCTTGAGGACCTTCAGCGAGCCTGCCGCGACGTTTCCTTCCGGGCCTCCACCTCTGCGGTACCACGCGCGGATCTCTCGACCAAGCGGTGGCACGGCGGCCAACGCCTCGGCATTGGCGGCCAGCGTTCCATCGTTCGAGAGCCGCTGAATCGCCGGCGCGAAAACAATCGTGCCCGCGAGGCGGTCGGCGACGAAAACGTGTGGGTCGGCCCCGTATTGCGTGAAGCCCTCGACCTCGCGCCAGACGCGATAGTGCTTTGCCTCATGCGTCCTTGCTGGTGCGCGATCTCCAAGCTCATTCGGCGCCGCTTCCACGCCGACGACCAGGTCGAGCACGTCACGCGTCCGCGCGACGACCGGCGCGCGCTTGAGCCGAAACGAGAGCCCAGGTAATCCAGTCGCGCTGCCCAGCAGCTCGGCGTCTACTGGCTCTGCGTGCCAGGCCAGCACCGAAGTCGCTTCCTTGTTCGGCTCGATGCGCGCGGCGTCTGCGGTGACGAACACCACCGGCGCACCGCCGCTCTCACTGCGGGCGGAGCTCACTCGGGTGCCACGCGGAATCTCGACTGGAGCGGGCCGCGGGCGATCCAACCGAAAGGTCAGCTCGGCGCTCGCAGCGGCAGGCGGTTGCTGCTGGACGCCAATCAAGCGCAACAGCTCGACGTACGCTTTGTCGGGCAAACGGTTGAGCCGGTAAATCATCGTCTCGGTCAGGTGCGCGAACAGCTCGAGCAGCACCATTCCTGGGTCGTGCGCAGACAGGTCTGACCATTCGGGGCAGCTGCTGACGACCCGCGCCCGCGCTTCCAGCACGAGCTGTTCGAACGTCCGGTCATCGAGGTTGGGAGGCGTCAGCGGCATCAGGCGCTCTCGGGCGAGAGGTTGAACTGCAGGTTGAGCTGGTCTTTGGCGAGCGTGGCACGGGTGCGGTACTCGACCTTCAAGTCGAGCCGCCCAGCAGACGCGGGGCTGCGGGTGGCATCGACGGCGAGCAACTCGACCCGAGGCTCCCAGAGCTCGACCGCCCGACGCACGTAGTGAATCGCCAACCCTGCGGTGGTGTCGTCGTTGGGCGAAAAGACAAGCCGGCTGAGGTCGCACCCATAGCCAGGCCGCATCAACCGCTCGCCGGGAGTCGTCGACAGCAACAGCAAGATGGCCTGGCGAATCGAGGCGTGCTCCTCGACCATTGCAATCGAACCACCCAGCGCAATCACCAAGCCGGCTCTGCCTTCATCGAGGTCGGGGTGAATGAATCGAAACGCTCGGTGGCGCGTGAGGCTCATTCTTGCTCTCCCACCCATTGTTGACCGGGGTGCTTGACGTCGTATGTCACCGGCGGCAGCGACTCGGTGAATCCTTCGAAGGTGTCCAGACACACGGGCGCGCCATCGATGGTGATGAGCGTCGAGTACCCCTTCACCACCTGCAGCGTCTGCTCGCACTTCTTCACCCCGACTCCCGTCCAGGGGCAGCCTTTAATCGACCTCCCGACGGGGTCTGAGTGGACCAGCACCGCGCGCTGCTGAATCGTCACCCATGATTGGGCGTGCTTCAATTCGACGCGCCCGATGACGTGTTTGCACAGCAGCAGCGCGTCCTCGGTGAGAAGTCGCAGCGCCATCAGCCTTTCCGGAAATCAACCGAGGCGCCGCGGATGACAATCGGCTGCCCCGGAGCATCGAGCGTGAGTGGAACCTTCGAAGTGAGCTTCACGCCGTCTGGCGCCAGCTCGAAAACGCTGCCTCCAGCATCCTCGAGTCGCAGCGTACGCTGAGCGTCGTCGAGCGTGATTTTGTGACCGCTGCGGCTGTGCAATGAGAACCGCTTCACGCTGCCGCCCTCGATGCCGGCATCCGGAGGCCCGCTCTTGCCATACAGCCCGCCAACCACCACTGCCTGCGCAGGGTCCTCATGGGCGAACAGCAGCAACACCACGTCGTCGACATCGGGAATCAGCGTGAGTCCTTTGCCTGCGCCTGCGCCCAGCGTCGCGACCTGAAGCCAATCGGTTTCCACGCTTCCGTGCGCTGGAAGTCGTACCTGTACTCGCCCGCTCGCGGCGTCGACGCGCGTCACCACCCCCAGCGATGCGGCCGCCGCCGTCGTTGAACGTCGGGGCGCAGGCGGCTCGGTCGAGATGCGAGAAAGGAAGCCTCGTTCGGGGTCGAGCGTGTGCACCACTTCGGTCAGCACGTACTGGCCCGTGACCACGGGCGCCACCTTCGCGAGCCGAACACGCGTGCCCGGCCTCAACCGGCCGTCGCCTTCAGCGACTCCGCGCAAGACCACTGCTGAACCCGCGCGGCGATCAAGCTCAGCCTGCGCGTGCGCTTCAGTGTGGGCGACGGTTTCGGCAGGCAGGTCGACCAGAGATCGCGGCTGGCTTCGCCATTGGATTGCAGACGACGAAAGCACCGAGCGGGGCTGCTGGGCGCCGCCTTCGTGGACTTCCGCGTCTCGCAGGTTCCAACCCGACGCGCAGACTTCGGAGCAACCCTGGTCGGCGTTGAGCTCGATGGTCGCTTCCAGCAGATTCTCGCCCAGCAAAAGATCGAGTGGCGGGCCAAGGCCTTCGAGCGAGATGAGGTGCAGGACTTCGCCGCGCAAGGTCAAATGGAGGCCCGAACGGGAGGCGAGCTCGACCAACAGCTCGAGATCCGACTGGCGGTGTTGAATCAGGTGTCGCCAGACCGCGCCGGGAACTTCGGCGGCAACTGTGAGGCCTAGGTCAGCCGTGAGCTCGCGCGCGAGATCGAGCAGTGCGACCTCGAGGTGGGCGCGCACGGGTTGTCGTTTCCGAAGGCGGTGGAGCACATCGTAAGCTCTGACCCGAAGCTCAGTGCCGGCGTTCGAACGGTATGCGAGCTCGATGGCGGTGACCTCGCCCTCGAACAAGCGGTGACCCGCCGAGAGCTCGAGCCGGACGCCAACCGCGCACTGCTCAACCAGCGCAGCTGGGGCATCGACAAAGGTCAGCTCGCATTGCGCCGGAGTTCCCAATCGCTGGTGAATCCGAGCGCTGGTGAGGCAGCCCATTGCTGCTGTCGGTAGCGGCGTGCGGTTGGCAAGCACCGCCAGTCTTGGGAGTCCGGTGATGGGTGCGCTGCCGTGCATCAACCGCTCCTCGGAGGAATTCGAACGACCGTACCTGCGCCGATGTTGAACGGGTCTTCGATGTCGTTCGCCTCGGCAAGCTGCCGCCAGAGCGTGGCGTCGCCGTAGTACAGGTAGGCGAGCTCATCGAGCCGCTGGCCCGAGCCGCGCTCGGCACCGTCATCCGCTGAACCGCCGCCAATCACCTGGTGCACCCGTTGCTCCTCAAAGCCACCTGAAGAGGTCGGGATCGCCATCGGCCGCGCGGTGTGCAGACTCGCGTCGCCGGCCTGCGCCATCACCTCACTTACGCGCAACAGCTTCATTCGCAGCCACGAACGCTGAGGCGCGCCGCCAGCGGTGAAGCGCTCGAGCCGTTCAGCGATTGTGACCACGACTCCGGGCACGTTCCACGCTTTCCCCCATACGAATCGCACCTGCGGCGCCTTGAGCCTTCCGTCGAAAGACTCTGCGCGCTCGGCGAGCTGCCACAACGGCCGGGTGAGATCGCGCACGTCACCCGTCTTGAGCGTCGAGCCTGCGATTGACACGTCAAACAGCAGCTCGAGCGTCAGCTCGGTGGTACCTCCTCCGATGAACAGCAGCGGGTCATCCACCTGGCCTGCACCCGTGAAGGGTCCGCCCAAGGAACGCCGCGCGCGCACTCCTGCAGTGCGTTGAAGCAACACATGGTCTGGGTTGAGTAAACAGCCCAACCGTTCGCCAGTGTTCTCGAGAAGAAAGGCAACCCGTTCCATCAGTCGCCCCGCTGCTCGCGATCGATGCGGGAAGCTCGCTCGACAAGCGCGGCTTCGCCCGGCTCAGCCACGATGGGTTGCTGGGGAAGGTCAGGCCAGCGATGTGGCGTGGGGTCGCGCATGTCGGCTGGAAATCTCTCATTCGCCGACCGCCTTTCTTCGGCCGAGAAAGGAGGCGGTCGATTGTCCAGTGGGCGGGTCGGGCGGTAGGCGCGGTTCGCCTCCGACTCGGAAGCCAAACGGTTTAACAGCGAACCTGAATGATTCACGTCGGAAGTCGATGGGCCCGATTCCGAACTCGACCTACTCGCTGGCGAATGCGTTCGATCTGCTTCCGAGTTTGATCGACCCAACCCGGAAGGTGCGCGACCTGCCTCGGAAGGTGGGCGACTCAGCACGGAACGCGTTCGACCTGACTGCGAGTTCGATGGACCCGACTCGGAAGCCGAATGACCTGCCTCCGAGTTCGCCCGACCCGACTCGGAACTCGACTGAGCCCAGCCGGAAAGCGACCGAGCCCACTCGGAAATCGAACGACGCGACTCGGAAGCCGAACGACGCGACTCGGAAGCCGAATGACCTGACTCGGAAGCTGAATGACCTGACTCGGAAGCCGAATGACCCGACTCGGAACCTGAATGACGTGACTCGGAAGCCGAATGACCCGACTCGGAAGCCGAATGACCTGACTCGGAAGTCGAATGACCTGACTCGGAAGCTGAATGACCTG
>JANOHG010000598.1:0-7396 GCA_031406375.1 Archangiaceae bacterium
GGCGCATCCTCGGATGCGCCCTTTTGTTTTTAGGCCATAAGATCCCCATATCGCCGGTCCGAGCTGCACACATTCCTGAGGAGCAAGCAATGACGGAAGAGAAGTTCCGGGTCGAGAAATCCGAGAAAGAGTGGCGCGAGGTTCTCTCCGCGGATCAATTCCGCGTACTGCGCGAGCACGGGACCGAGCGCGCGGGCGCGAGCCCGCTCAACTTCGAGAAGCGCACCGGCGTGTTCTCTTCCGATCTGCCCCGAGAACAGCAACTTTCTGACCGAAGAGGCGCCGTTGATGGCGGCCAGCCGATTTCCGAGCGTGCGCGATCTGATCGAGGTCGACATGCTTGCGCACGGGTTCTTCTGGAGGCACCCAGCGGTCGAGACCGTGGTGCTTCGACCCGTTCACATCGTCGGGCCAACCATCAAGAATGCGCCGTCGAATTACCTTCGCAATCGACGCCCGTGGAAGCTCGCCGGGTTTGACCCGATGGTGCAGCTCATCCACATGGAAGACGTCGCGCGGGCAATGGTCGAGGCGCTCAAGGAAGGCCGCAAGGGCGTCTACAACGTCGTCGGCCCGGGCGCTGTGCCGCTTTCGGCGCTCTTCAAGGAACTCGGCACGCGGCCGCTGGCTGTTCCCCATCCCCTTGCACGGCCGATTCTGAGCGCACTTTTCAAATACCGTCTCGCGAGCTTTCCTCCCGAAGAGCTCGACCACATTCAGTTTCTTTGCATGGTCGATGGCGCTCGATGGGTGCAGGAAACGAATTGGCAAGCTGCGCACTCAATGCGCGAGACGATTCGCTCGGTGTTAGGTGAGTAACTGACAGCGCCGTCGTGGGTGAGATCCACCTACATTTCCGATTTCTCGTGTAAGCGCCTTGAATCGCTTGGCTACCGTTTCGAGGCGACATGGCATTCAGATTGCTCCAGTAGAAATTCGGTAAGGGCGTTCCATTGGGGAACTCCCGACGCCCGTCGCCTCGGCCGGCCCCGAGACGACGGGCGTTTTTTTTTCTGAACAGTGAAATCAGTCGCTAGAGCTTCAGTTCGCTCGCGAAGGGTCCACCATCTTGGCTGTCCAGTTTCCAAGATTTGTCCTTCCACACCCAGTTGCTGGTGACAGCCGAGTCTTGTTCGGAAGCCGATGGCAGCCGGTACCACTTGATGTGCGAGACGGCCGATGCTTTCAGCAGGTCGAGAGAGAGCTTCGCGTCTTGAAGCTCGTAGTCGGTGATGAAGAGATCCCGTTCGTCCATCAGTGCCTTGCGGGCAGCGAGGAACGCATCTTTCTTCTCAGGCACCAGCAGCTCTCCCATTGCGTGAAAGTCTTTCCACCGAGCGGCCAGGTGAAAGGCCTCGATGGTCGGCTTGAGCAAATCGAGATCGCCTTTTGGGACCGTCGCGCAACCTAAAAAAAACGCCAGAAGAATGAGCAGCATCGAACGCGTCATGGCGCGGGACGGTAGCACCGGCGGTTGGTAAGGTCTGTGTTCCGAATGTCCAAGTCGGTCGTCGAGAAATACACACAGATTCTCGCGCAGGATCCTTCTTCGACAGTGTTCGTCGAGCTGGCCAAAGCGTTCATCGACAAGGGCGATCACGCACGCGCGATCGAAGTCTGCCAGCAGGGGCTCACCCACCACCCGAAGTCCGTCGTTGGCCGGGTGATGTGGGGCAAGGCGCTGATCAACCTTGTCAAAGCGAGCGAGGCGATGAACCAGTTCGACCTCGCGGTGAACATCGACCGAGACAACGCCCACGCCTACAACCTGATTGGCGAAGTGCTGGTGCGCAAAGGGCTTTACCGCAGCGCGTTGCCGATTCTGCGAAAAGCCGCCGCGTTGCAGCCCAACGATGGCGCGGTGAAGCAGTGGCTCGAGCAGACGCGGTTGGCGCTCGCCGGAGGCCCTGCTCCGATTCTTGGTGAGGAGCGCGCTTTGGCCGATGCGTTTTCCTCGGCGACCACCAACGATCCTGAAGCGACAGCGATCATCGATCTTCCCGCCCCAGCGGCGAAGAAGTCGGCCGCGAAGTCGAAGGTGCAAGACGACTCGGCGATGCCGACGGTGGTGACGATGGCGTACACGCCTGGCGCCGGCACGCCGCCGGTCGATGGGCGGGATGGGGAGTCGATGACACCGTCGGTGCAGACCGAACTTCCGGTGATTGCAGGCGACTTCGAAGAGCGGACTCAAACCCAGCAGGTCGGTCGTGCGTCGTCGACCCAGGAACTTCCGGCTTCGGCTTCGAAGTCGAAGACCCTTTCGGCGCAGGACGATTCAGATCCATTCGCGAACGTGCCGCGCCGAACCGAGATGAGCGACGATGTCATTCGGGGGTTGACCAGCACCTTCGACGCGCTCGCCAGTGATGCGGAACATCCGCTGGCTTCGTTTGGAGCTGGAGGTGCCGCTCGGCAGCCTCCCCGGCCAGAGAGCAAATCCGAAGCGACCATCATCCCGTCGCAAGAGCTGAGGAAAGACGAACAGCTTCACTTCGAGGCGTCCGCGAGCCAGGGTGGGTTGCTGGAAGACGTGGTGTCGGAGCAGAACGAGATACCGCCTTCGGAAGCACAGCTGCCTCCGAACCGCCGTGCTCAGCCCGCGCGCATCCAGGCGACGCCGAAGAAGCGAACGGGTGGGTTTCTTGATGAGATCCCCGACATGCCCGAGGCAATGTCTTCGCTTGAGGTGCCTAAGGTCGAGATGAACACCCAGGCGACCGAGGCGATCGCCAAGGAATACGAGCGGGAGTTGCGCGCGAAGCTCGCGGCCAAGACTTCGAAGAAGACCTTTCTTCAGAAGCACGGGTTCAAGGTCTTCATCGCGCTGGGTGTGATGGTAATCGTCGGCGGGTTGACTGGGAGCTTCGTGTACACCCGCCACAAGAACTCGGGCAAAGACCTCGCGACTGCGCTCGGAGAAGGCCGGGGCTTCGCCAACGCAGACACGCGGGAACTGTACGGCAGCGCGTTGGCGTCGCTGGCAGTGGCGGCATCGATGGCCTCTGGAAGTGTCGAGGTCTGGGCGCTGACGGCGTATTCCCACGCGATGCTGTACGCAGAGCACACCCGCGCGGCTGAGAACAAAGCGGCGGCGATCGCCGCGCTGAGCCGTTCGGGAGTCCGCGACGCGTACCCCGAGTTGGCGCTGCTGGTCGATTGGCTCGTTTCCGACGGTGCGCCCGAGCGACGTGCGCAGCTGATGGCCAGCCAACTGGACAAGAGCGAGGTGCACGCTGAGGCAGGCCGATTGCTGTTGGCCGAAGGGAAAGTGGACGATGCGTACAAGCGGCTCGAGCGCGCGGTGGCGCTGATGCCGACCAACGTGCGTGCGCTGGTGGCTTTGGGTGAGCACTACGTCGCATTTGGGGACAACGAAGAAGCGGTGAAGGTGTTGACGGGACTTGCGGCGAAGCTGTCGCCCAATCACCCGATGAGAACGCTCGCGCTCGCCCAGGCGCGGCTCGAGTTGGGGCGAGACCTTGCTGAGTCGCTCAATGAGGTGACCCAGCTGCCTTCCACCCCGCAGCTGCCGATGGACCAGCGCGCGCGGCGCGATTTGCTGCAGGGGCGGTTGCTTTCTGCCAACGCAAAGCACGAAGAAGCGTTGAAAGTCTTGGCCGAGGGCTTGATCCGCTACAAGGAAATGGGCCTCGAATTCGAAATGGCGCTCGGCGGCGCGTACCGAGCGGCGGGGCAGATGGACAAGGCGCAGAAATCGTACGAAGCGGCGCTCAGGCGGGTCCCCAATAGCGAAGAAGCCAAAGAGGGCCTCGGTCGGGTGTTGTTGGCCCGAAGCCGAGAGCGCGAGCTGATTGCCGACAAGCGTCTGGGGTCGAGCGCCGGCCGCAAGGTCGCGCTGGTGCGAGGCATCGCCTACTCACGGCTGGGAGACTGGAAGAACGCGCGCGCTGAGCTAATGCGGACCCAGGTCAATGGAAAGTATCCCGCCGAAGCCGCGGTGACGTTGGCAGTGAGCGATGCGACAGAAGAGGGTGGCGAGAAGGCCATCGCGATGCTTCAGAAGCTCGCGCTGAGCAGCAAGCGAAACAAGGCCACCGTTCAAGTGGCTCTCGCACGCATCTACATGAAGAGCAGCGCGTTCGACAAAGCGAAGGTTCAGCTTCAGGAAGCCGCGAAGGATCCGCTCGACTACGAGGCCAACGCAACGCTGGGCGAGCTGCTGTTGACACTGGGTTTTCCCGAAGTGGCGATTGAGCCGTTGACGAAGGCAGTCGAAAGAAATGGGTCTCACCTTGGCGCGCGCCGAATGCTGGTACGAACTTTGCTCGTGCTCGGACGTCTGCCAGATGCGCTGAATGTCGCAGAGGCTGGGGTTCTGGAGAATGGCGCTGTCGACGAGATCCAGAACGACTACGCCGCTGCTCTGTATTTCAACGGCAAGCTGAAAGAAGCCGATGCGGCGAGCGCGAAGGCAGTCAGGGGCACCAATGACATCGAGTCGAGGCGAACGCGAGCGAAGGTGCAGTTTGCGTTGGGCGACCCGCGGGGGGCGATGAAGTCGCTTGAGGCAGCCAATCGTCTCAACCCGAAGGACCCCGAGACCTTCTGCGAGATCGGCGCTGCGTTCGTACGGCAGGGCGCGTTCGACACCGCGCAGGCCGCCTACCAGGCTGCTGCCCGCGAGGATCCAAAGAGCGCATGCGGGCAGATCGGACCCTTCCACGCGCGACCTTTAGGCGGAAAGCCAGCAGTCAAAGAATTGGGTGACTGGGCGAAGACTGCACCGCAAAGCTGGGACAGGGCGGTTGCGTTTTCTGCGCTGGCGCGGCTGCACGCCACCAATGGGGCTTTGAAGGAAGCGAAGGTCGCAGCAGACGAAGCGGTGGCGTTGATGCCCTTCCTTGCGGTCACCCACTACGCGGCGGGGGTGGTGGCGCTTCGGCAGAAGGACCCGGAGAAGGCGCTCGAAGAGATGGGCAGGTCAGCTGAGCTTGACGCATCGTTCAGCGCGGGTGTCCTTGCTTATGCGGACCTGTTGGCGCGCGGTGACAACGAGTCGCTGAAGCGCGGTTTGCAGTGGTACGAGGCTTACCTTCAGGTCAGCCAGAACGATGGTGAGCGAGGCCGGGTGCAGCGCGGAATTCTGTTGTTGAAGAAACGGTTGCAGTGAACCTGCCGGTTGTTCGCATCAGTGTTCACAACGCGACGTTGTTGTCCGTTCTCTACCTGACGATCGCAACGGTGCTGGAAGGCATCCGACGGATTTTCAACCCGCGATGGGCAGAGAAGGCCTGCCTTGCGATGGAAGCGTTTCCAGCGCGGGCCATCGACATCGTCGGGCTGTTGGTTCCGCTGAAGCACGCATATGCGTTGGGGAACATCTCAGAGATTCAGGTGCGGTTGATATTCGGGTTCTCGACCGTGGTGGTGATTTTCCTGCTTGCCTTGTTGGTCGGAACGGGAATGTGGCTGTTCGCGAAGATCGTCACCCGAAAGGAGTCTGCGTGAGGCACGTTGGGTAGGTCGTAGGGTGGGTTGCCAATGCGCCCCTGACGCCTCCTCGAAACCAGGGCGTGCCCCAGCACCACCAGGCAGAACAGCCCCGGCGCCGTCGAACAGCTGTTCTTCACCGGAGTCAGAGGATTCGCGCCTGCGTCTGGTTGCGCCACAGGGCCCGCGTCGCGTGCCGCGGTGAGCAGCACGCACTGACCTTGCAAGCACTCATCACCGCTGGGGCAGGTAACGCCGTCGTCATCGACTCCATCGCAGTCATCGTCGAAGTAGTTGCAGGTCTCAGCCATCGGCTGACCCGGCATGCAGAGGTTGGCGTCGCAGGTTGGGCCGTAGCGCGCGCACCAGCCGACGCCGCAGCGAATCTTCACACCTTCGTCGACTTTGCCGTCGCAGTTTTCGTCGAAGCCGTTGCAGACCTCGGGCATTCCTGGTCGCACCTTTGGATCGACGTCGTTGCAGTCTTTGTTGTTCTGCGCGCGGGAAGCCGACGTGCAGCCGGTGGCGGGAGCGCCGTTGATCGCTCCGAAGCCGTCTTTGTCGACGTCGGGCCAGGTGGTCGTCATCGTGAGGCCTTCGTCGAGCTGGCCGTTGCAGTTCTCATCCTTCCCGTTGCATGCCTCGATCGCGTTTGGATGAATGAGCTCGTCATTGTCGTTGCAGTCGCCCAGCTTGTCGGCCCACCCCGGCACCATTGCGCACCTGCGGGTGACGCCGCGATCGACCGCGCCGAAGCCGTCTTGATCCAAATCGCCGTAGACGGTGATGCCTGCGCAACCCCAGACGAGGTTGAGTTTCGTATAACCCGAGCTGTCGCCCGAGCTGCTGTTGTTGCCGTTGCCCAGCACAGTCCACACCTCGAAGTCAGTGCCACCTGGCGCCGCGGGCGCAGTCCATTGAACTTGAAAGACGACTTGACCTGCTGAGGCTGCTTTGGGCGAGGTGTGAACCGGCTCGCCCATGAAGATGCGGGTCGCACCCGAGAGGTTGGCGAAGGTGCCGAAGCCCGCGCTGCGCAGGTAGAATCCTCCAGCGGAGCCGCTTCCTTGAAGGGTGAGGGTGAGCGTGACTGCTTGCCCTGGATTCGGCGCGGGGTTGCTCGAGGTGAGGGTAGCGGTGTGGGTGGTGCCTCCGCCGTGACATCCACTGCAACCGTTCGACGCGAAGCCGTTGGCTTTGGCCCACGCCAACGTGGGGATCAGCGTCGCCACCATGGAAATGAGGAGGACCTTCATCGGAACCATTCAGCCTACTTCTCGACTCGCGGGCGCAGGGCAGCCCTTGGAAGTGCGCGACGTTGTGGTCAGGTGGGCATCACGCTCTGCGCTTGCGAGCAGCGGCGACCACCGCTTGGGGCTCGTGCCCCGCCGCCCGCGCCATCAAGCAAATCTCGACGATCTTCGGCCCAAACCTTTCCCACGTGGCGTCGCCAGCTCCTCGAACGCGCAAGAACTCTTCATAGGTGACGGGCAAAGCCGCCGCGAGGTTGTACATCGTGGCATCGTTGAAAATCAGGTACGACGGCAGCGCGAGATCCTTCGCCAGCTCTCTGCGGAAACGCTTGAGCTCTTCGGCAGCCAGGATGCTGAAGGTCTCAGGAGCGCCGAAAGGCTTCTGGATCCGTTGGGAAGCCGGTGCAGCGATCGCCTCGACCTTGAGCCGGCCACCCAGGCACACGTCGCACCCGCTGCACGCGCGGGCAGCATCGTTCTCTCCGAAATAGCGCAGCAGGAATTGGCGACGGCAGCGTTTGCTGTACGCGTAGTCCGTCATTCGCTTCAGCAACAGCAGCGCCTGACGTTCTTGGGCCCTGACACGCGATAGATCCATGCCGAGCTCGTGAAAGGGAACTCGAGCCACGCATTCCATCGCCCGACCACTAAACGGCTTCTTCAGGGTGACGAGCCCTGCGCGTTCGAGC
>JANOHG010000601.1:0-1914 GCA_031406375.1 Archangiaceae bacterium
GACTTGAAAGACGCCCATCGCATCGGCCTCGCAGAGCATGTCGTAATCGCACTAATCCTCGGCGGGAACAGTGGCCATCGTCAGCGATGCGCCACCGTGGCTGCGCACGAACTCGAAGCACCGCGCGACGACGTTCAGCATCCCCAGGCCGAGCAGATCGACCTTGAGAATGTTGAGCGCCGACAGGTCGTCTTTGTCCCACTGGCAAACGGTGCGGTCTTTCATCCTCCCGTTCTCGAGCGGCACCAGCGCGGTCAGCCGGCTGTGGGTGATCACGAAGCCGCCCACGTGAATCGACAGGTGCCGTGGAGTGCCTGCCAGCTGACGAGCGAGCGCGACCGTCTGTCGGACCTTCAAGTCATTCGGATTGACGCCCGCGCTGCGCAGCGCAAACGCGCCCACCTCTTCTTCGATGTCCAGCGCCTTGGCGAGGCGATCGACCTGATCGAGGCAAAGCCCAAGCGCCTTGCCGACGTCGCGCACCGCTGAACGGCCGCGGTAGCTGATGATCTCGCTCACCATCGCAGCGCGGTGCCGGCCGTGCTTGCCATACACGTACTGAATGACCTCTTCACGGCGGGCGTGCTCGAAGTCGACGTCGATGTCGGGCGGCTCGCGGCGTTCCATCGACAAGAAGCGCTCGAAGAGCAGCCCCATTCGCACCGGGTCGATTGACGTAATCTGCAGCGCGTAGCAGACCGCAGAGTTGGCAGCCGAGCCCCGGCCTTGGCAGAGGATTTTGCTCTCGCGCGCAAACCGGACGATGTCCCACAACGCGAGGAAGTAGCCGGCGAAGTCGAGGGCGCCGATCAGCTCGAGCTCTTTGCGGATCTGCCGGCGGACCTTCTCGGGGATCTCCGACGGGTAACGAAAATGAAGCCCTTGTTCGACGAGCTGCTGCAGATACTGCTGAGGATGATCGACGCCAGGCGGCAGCTCTTCGCGCGAGAATTCGTACTTCAATTCGTCAAGACTGAAGGTGCAGCGACTGGCGAGCTCGTCGCCGCGGAGCACCGCCTCGGGAAGATCAGGGAACAGCGCCAACATCTCGGCGGTCGACTTGAGCGTGCGTTCGGCGTTGGGGAAGAGCTTGCGGCCCGCAGCGGCGACGGTGGTGCGATGGCGAATAGCGGTGACGATGTCTTGCAACGGCTGCTGCGCCCGCCTCGCGGTGTGCGCGTCGGTGTGGGCCAACAGCGGGACCTCGAGCGCGGTCGCCAGGGCGCGCGCGCGATAGAGGCGATCTTCATCGCCCGCGCACAAGGCGCGCAGGGCTCCGACGTAGAAGCGGTGCGGAAAAGCTTCGGCGAGCCCTGCGACCCGCTGCGCTTCATCGGGGTACGGCACCAGGGCAGCCAGTCCTTCAGCGCGGTCGGCGATCGATCTCCAGTCGAGGCCCGCTTCTCCTTTCGGGTGCGCCAAACGGCTCTTGCAGATCAGCTCGCAGAGGTTGGAATAGCCGACCGCGTTCTGGGCGAAGAGGACAACCCGGTGGGGATGATCGGCGGCCCGTTCGGAAACAGGCCGAGCCCCGTCGCCGATCAGCGTCATCGTGCTGCCGGTAATCACCCTTACCTTTTTCTCTTTGCCAGCGAGGTGGGCCTTGATCAATCCATAGAGCCCATCGTCGTCGATGATCGCCAGCGCGTCATGGCCAAGCTCTGCGGCGCGCGCGACGGCTGCTTCGGGCTCGGTGGCTCCGATGAGGAAAGCGTGGTTGGTGTGGATGGTCGCAAGCCCAGACATGTCAATCGAAGACACCCTGCGCGTAGAAGCGGCCATCGCGGCCATCTCGAAAGACCCACAGCGGGCCGACGCCTTCGAGCACCACCCGGTAGTAGTCGCGCGCGTAGGGTTGCTCTGTCCACCATTCGCCGGCGAGTCGTTCGGGGCCGAACATCGCGGTCACCTGGC
>JANOHG010000615.1:0-3667 GCA_031406375.1 Archangiaceae bacterium
GCGGGCGAGATGCTGTGCGCGACGTGGGCCCATCTGTACGCGCTGCAGACCGTGGCGCTGCGGTTCTTCACCGTCTACGGCCCCCGGCAGCGGCCAGACTTGGCGATCTCGAAGTTCGCAAAGCTCATCCGTCGCGGAGCGCCGGTGCCGTTCTTCGGCGACGGGGCGATGGCCCGCGACTACACCTTCGTCGAAGACACGGTGAACGGCCTTGTCGCGGCGATCGATCGCGCTTGGCCCCAGTTCGAGGTGATTAACCTCGGCGGATCCCGCCCGGTCACGCTCACCCAGATGGTGCAGGGCATCGAGAAGGCGGCGGGCAAGAAGGCGGTGCTCGACCTGAAGCCCCTGCAACCAGGCGACGTACCGCTCACCTGCGCCGCGATCGAGAAGAGCGAACGGTTGCTCGGCTTCAAGGCGAAGGTAACGTTCGACGAAGGGCTGCGCCGCTACTTCGACTGGCTCGAAGGAGAAGAGGCTGCGAGCTGGCGCGAGTGAGAGTGAGCCGAAGGCAGTTTCAGCGGACCCGGCCCCACGCTTGAAACCCGTCGCGGACAAGAATCACCGCGAAGCTGCCAATGACTTCTGCCGGAATGCCCGGGTACCTGCGGGCGTCAATCACAACCACTTCCGCGGTGGCGAGCTTCGCGGCGAGATCCACCGGCTCAGGCTTGTCACAGGCCGCTGAATACAACGCCAGCCATCGGTCATTGAGCTGGTTCGTTGTCATCCGCTCGGCGGTACACCCGAGCACCGCTACCGGCGTCGGGCCACTGACGGCGAGCTCGTCTTTCGGCAGCGGCGCGACCTTCATCCCGGTGGGCAACTGCAGCGGCTTGAGCGCGACCTGCGCGAACCGAAAAAACGCGACATCGTCTGCGAAGCGGTTGAGCTGCCTGGTCGACGCGTCAAACAACACATGGGTGACGCCCAGCGAATGCAGCGTCTGCGATATTTCACGCGGATTGCCGAGCTCCGAATAATTGATCGCCCCCTGCATTCCCCAGCCATCGCGCACCGCCGCAGTGCCGATGCCCAGGTGCATGTGGACCTCATGAACCAGCACCTTCGAGCCCTTTCGTGGCGGCGTTTTCGGTTTTCCCTGCATGTTTCCACTGAGCGCCCATGGGGCGGGGTCTCTTACGGGCCGCAGGTTCCTGGCGATCCGTTGCACGTTAGGTTGGGTGCACAGTCTGCGCTTGCGCCGCAGCTGGTGGTGGCGGGGCAGTTTCCGCCCACGCCGCCCGCCATCGCGGTCGTGACGAAGCCCGCGTTGCTCACGGTGTCGATGACGGGCTTGTTTCCCTGGGTCCCTGCGAGGTCATTGGCGAGCACCACATGCGGCTGGCTGCCTGCCTTGGTCGCGGTTATCCGCAGCGTCCCGACCACTGAGTTGATCGCGGCCACCATCGCGTCGGCCACATCACTCGCAGTGACGAGCCCGGTGAGATCCACGCTGACATTGCCTGCGATGACTCCGACGGGCAGCAGGTCGAACTCGAAGGTCGTCGGCGCATTCACGCCGTCGTCGAGCGCGAAGGTCTCTGCATCAGCGAGGCTGGACGTGACGACGGAAGAGATCGACCCTGCTGCAGGCGTCAGCGGCTGCGCGGTGGTGCAGGTCGCATTGCAGCTGCCGCAGGTGAGCGTGTTGCGATCATCACAGGCCTCAGGGCCAGGGCCGTTGACGATGCCGTCACCGCAGAAGGCGCCGATGAGGCTCAAGGTCGCCGCGCAGCTGGCGTTGCAGGCCGTACAGGTGGGGGTACCGTACGCGCACGCGGTCTCGTTGACCAAGTTGCCGTCGTCGCAGAGCTCATTCGGGGCGTTCGGCGTCCCATCGCCACACACAGACCCGGTGAGCGTGAGGATGCCGGTGCAGGTGTCGCTGCAGCGCGAGCAGTTGGGCGTGCCGTAGGGGCAGTTGGTTTCGGTGATGGTGTTGTTGTCGTCGCAGACTTCGTTCGGGCCGTTGGCGACGCCATCACCGCAGATTCCTCCGGTGAGGGTGATCACCGCAGTGCAGGTGCTGTTGCAGCGTTGACAGGTGGCGGTGCCATAGGGGCAGTGGGTCTCGGTGGTGGTGTTGCTGTCGTCACACACCTCGTTCGGAGCGTTGGTGGTGCCATCGCCGCAGACGACGCCGGTCAAATTGAGCACCGCCTGGCAGGTCGCGCTGCAACGGGTACAGCTGGCTTGGCCATAGGGGCAGCTGGTCTCGGTGACGGTGTTGCCATCGTCGCACCCCTCACCGGGTTGAGCTGCGCCGTCGCCACAGTACGGCCCAGTGAGAATGAGCGCCGCGGTGCAGTCCGCGTTGCAACGCGTGCAGGTGGCGGTGCCGTAGGGACACTCGGCCTCGGTCACGGTGTTGCTGTCGTCACAGCTCTCGATTCGGGGAGCAACGCCATCGACAAACCCGTCTCCGCAGGCGGCGTTGCGACACCCGGGCACGCAGTTGTCGGTGGTCGTCAGGTTGCCGTCGTCACACTGCTCGCCCGCCGCCGCGTTCAGATGACCGTCTGGGCAGGCAACCGCCGTGCAGTCCGAGTCTCATGCAGGCGTGTTGGTGGCCGTGTCGCACGTCTCGTTGAACGCCGGGTTGTGCAGCCCGTCGCCGCAGCTGGGCGTGGAACAGTCGTGATCACAGCTCAAGGTGTTACCGCCGGTGTCGCACGTCTCACCGCGCGCGCCGTTGAGGTGGCTGTCGCCACAGAAGGCGGCGGTGCAGTCGCTGTCGCAGCTCGCGCTGTTGACGGCGCCGAGGTTGTCGCACTGCTCGAGCGCGGTGACGTTGACGATGCCGTCGCCACACGCGCGCGCCGAACAGTTCGCGTTGCACGTCATTGATTCACCCGACGTGTCGCACTGCTCGATGACGGGTGCCTGACCATCGGTAAAGCCATCGCCGCATAGCGCGTTCTTACAGGCGTTGGTGCAGTTGTCGGTGTTGCTGCTGTTGCCGTCTTCGCATTCCTCGCCCTTGGTGAAGTCGACGGTGCCGTTGGGGCAACCCTCACCCGACTTGCAGTTGGCCGAACAGTTGTCGCCTGCGAGGGTGTTGCCGTCGTCGCAGACCTCGTTCACGTCGATGATCGAATTGCCACACACTTCGAGCGATTTGCAATCGGCGCTGCAGCCGTCGGCCGACACTGAGTTTCCATCGTCGCAGACTTCGCCCGCGCCGCCATCGCGCGCGATCGGATCTTTAAAGCCGTTGCCGCACTGCTCTTTTTTGCACGACGGACTGCAGCCGTCTCCGGCCACGCCATTGCCGTCATCGCATTCCTCGCCGCGGTCGGTGTCGCTGTAGGAATTTCCGCAAACTTCGGTCGAGAGGCAATCGCGGCTGCACCCGTCGCCACCGGTCTTGTTTCCGTCGTCACACTCTTCGCCCACTTTCTCGTCGATCTTCTTGTTGCCGCAGACCTCGCTCGAACGGCAGTCGGCAGCGCAGCCATCTGAATCGGCGGTGTTGCCGTCGTCACAGACCTCGCCAGACTTCGAGTCGGGAAACCCGTTGCCGCACTTCTCGTTCGACCGGCAGTTGCTGCTGCAGCCGTCGGCGTCGATGCGGTTGCCGTCGTCGCACACTTCGCCAGCCTTGGTGTCGACGACCGCGTTGCCACACGTTTCGAGAGACAGACAGTCTTCGCTGCAGCCGTCG
>JANOHG010000686.1:0-3585 GCA_031406375.1 Archangiaceae bacterium
GTCGAGACGATCGACAAAGAGCTGCGTCGCGTGAAAGACGCAACCGACAACCCGTTCAAAGCCGACACCAACCTGCAGGACTCTCCGCTGCCCGAGTTTCTGCGGGGCGCGGTCGAGAAGGCCTGCATGGAAATTTTCAAAGCTGCCCAGGAAGACCCGCGGCTCAACGGCATGGGCACCACGGTCATTTCTCTGTGCGTGAAGAACAACCATGCGCTGTTCGCGCACGTTGGCGACAGCCGCGCGTATTTGGTTCGCGGCGAACTCATTCAGCAGATCAGCGAAGACCACTCACTGGTGAATGAGCAGATTAAAGCGGGGATGATCACTCCCGAAGAAGCGCGTCATTCGCGTTACAAGAACATCATCACCCGTTCGGTTGGGTTCGAAGAGGAAGTGCAGGTAGACGTGATGGGCTTGGTGACGGAACCGGGCGACTACTTCATTCTGTGCTCCGATGGTCTGGCCAATCTCGTCGAAGACAAAGAGATTCGCGAAGTGGTCAGTGCGAACGACCTCAAAGACGTTCCGAAGAAATTGATCGAACTGGCGAACGAACGCGGTGGGGACGACAACATCACCGTGATTGTGGTCAAGTCAGTCGAGTGACAAGGTGCTGTCATTTCGGGGTCACGGCGAATGGCTTTGTTCTTGCCTCAGTCGTGATCGCGATCAAGTATCCGCGACCGTTTGGATTCGACTGACTTTCAGAGGAATGCCTTTTGGCCAATGAAACCTTCACGCTGATAGTCGTGCCTGATCATCACGGCGCGGAAGTCAGGCGCTTCAAGCTCTCGAAAAGTCGGGTGTTTCAGATCGCCGCGCTGCTCAGCACGGTGATGCTCGTCGCGGTCGTGGCGTGCATGCACTACTTCAGCGTCGTCGGTCAGGCAGGCGAGAATCCTTCGCTTCGCGACGAGAACCTGAAGCTGAAGAGCGAGCTTCTGGCCGTCCGTGAGCGACTTGAACACATCGGCGCGACGCTCGATCGCGTTGAGCGATTCGATCAGAAACTACGGGCGATTACGTTGCTGTCTGATCCGCAGCGCAACCTCGCGATGGGCCCAACTGAAGAGTCGCCTGCGTCGAAGATCGCATCCTCCGATAATCAATTCTTGCGCGCCCGCGCTCCCGAAACGCCGCGGGCGTTGGTTGAGAAGCTCGACAAGGTTGGGGCCGAAGCGACCCGCCAGGAACAGAGCCTCCAAGAGTTGCAGGCGTATTTCCAGGATCAGAAGAGTCTGCTGGCTTCGACGCCTTCGGTTTGGCCCGTCAGAGGGTGGGTCACCAGTGACTTTGCCACCCGACTTGACCCATACACGGGTGAAAGAGTGATGCACGCCGGACTCGACATCGCGGGGCCCCATGGCAAAGAGGTGATTGCTCCTTCTGACGGCACGGTGGTTTTCGCGGGCCTCGAGGGTGGGTATGGGAACGTTCTCGTGATTGACCACGGCTACGGAATCAAGACCCGGTACGGTCATCTCTCGTCGATTCGCGTGAAAGCAGGCGAGAAGCTCAAGCGAGGCGCGATGATCGCGGCGATGGGAAACACCGGCCGTTCGACGGGTCCTCACCTGCATTACGAGGTTCGAGTGAATGGCATCGCGCAGAACCCACGCAAGTTCATCCTCGATGACTGAAGTGCTGTCGGCGCGTTGAACTGCGTCAGGTGGAAGGAAACCCACCACCACTGCAATCGTCGCCGCCAGCAGAAATCCGCAGCTTGATGGGTACGGGGCCACCTGTACACTTTTGGCGTGGACGTGTGTGGATACGACAGCCCGGCAGTCCATTCGTGGTTTGGGAGTCGAGCCGTCCGGATGGCGAAGCGGGCAGTGCGAGTGGCGCGGGTGATAGACAGGGCGAACAATGAGAATGGTCGATGTCGGCAGCAAGAAGGCCACCGAGCGCATCGCGACAGCAACTGCGCGGGTGCGAATGAAACCCGAAACGCTGGCGCTGATTCGCAGCGGTAAGGTGGAGAAGGGTGATGTGATCGCGGCGGCGCGGCTGGCGGGCGTGATGGCGGCCAAGCGGACTCCCGACCTGGTTCCACTCTGTCATCCGATTGAGCTCTCGGGGGTCGAGATGGCCGTGACGCCGGTGCTGGTGGGCGTGGAAATCGTCGCCAGCGTAAAGACAGTGGGGCGCACCGGCGTCGAGATGGAAGCGCTGACGGCTGCGTGTGCGGCGGCCCTCACGGTGTACGACATGCTCAAATCGGTGGATCGCGGAATGGTGATCGAAAACGTGCAGCTGGAACACAAGAGCGGAGGCCGTTCGGGCACGTGGACCCGCTCGCAGAAAGGCCAGCAAGCGCTCAAGCGGCGCCGGAAGGACGTTTGAACGCTTGGGTGGTGGGGTTTATCCTCGCGACGTCGGTGGACCCGTCGGGGTTGCCGGGCAGCCCCCGCACGTTGGTGGGCCATTCGGGAAACGTGGTGACGGTCGCCTTCGCGCCCGATGGGAAGACACTCGCGTCGGGTGGCTTCGACATGACGGTGCGGATTTGGGACCTCGCCAGCGGCAAAGAGCTGCTGAAGCTCGTCGGGCCCAAAGACAGTGTCTCGTCCGTCGCCTTCAGTGCAGACAGCAAGCTGGTCGCCGCCGGAGACTCGGGCCTCACAATCAACCTCTGGACACTGCCTGAGGGCAAGCCGCTGCCGGTGATGCACAACGCCGAGCCCATCGCCCAGGTGGTGTTCAACCCAAACGGCAAGCTGATCGCCAGCGGTGGAATCAGCGGCACCGGCGAAGTCTTTGCCGTCGCCGACGGCAAGGAACTCTTCGAGGTGCGCACGAGGACTCCCGCGTTCACCCGTGACGGCAAATCGATTGTGGGAATCAGCAAGGCGGGCTTCGTGCTTCAGTACGACGCATTGAACGGAAAGCAGAAGAAGGAGCTGAAGGGTGCCCACCCCACCTCGAGCGTGCTGTCCTTCGACTCGAAGCACCTGTTCGCCTACAGCGGAAGGCACACCGAGGTGATGGTCGTCGACGTGGCGACGGGAGCCTCGGTGGGCACCTTTTCGGGGGCGACCAAAGGCATTTCGTCGGTCGCGGTGAGTGCCGATGGCGTGCTTCTCGCGGCAGCCTCCGAAGACAAAGTGGTGCGACTCTACGACGCCGCCACTCGCACGCTGCTGCAGAAGTTCCCGCTCGAGAAGGTCGGCTTCGTTGCCTTCTCACCTGACAAGGCGTGGCTCGGGGTCGGTGATGGGGTGGTAATCAAGCTGTTCGCGGTTGCTGCGACGGCGAAATAGCGCAGGGGGTGTCACGCCTGCCCTATGCCCGCCCCGCTCATTTCGGGCTGAACGGATGCGCCGGCCCGCGCAGGTGCTCGAGGTAGAACGCGGTAATGACCGCCGAGTGGGTAATCTGCCCGTCGCGAAGGAACTGCTGCACCTGCGCCCGCGGGTAAAGCTCGATCGCGATGTCCTCTGCCGCATCGGGCGAGCCGGCATGCACCTGCTCGCAATCGAGCGCGACGTAGGTGTGTAAGCGGTTGTTGAGGATTGCCGGGTTGGGGTGACACCACCCCAATGAATGAAGCTCGCCCGCACGGTAGCCGGTCTCTTCTTC
>JANOHG010000687.1:0-3294 GCA_031406375.1 Archangiaceae bacterium
TCTCGAACCATCAATCGACGCTCGATGCTCCAGTCCTCTTCTGGGGTCTGTGGCCGGTTCGCTTTCGCTTCGTCAGCAAGCACACGCTCAAGTACGTGCCGGTGATGGGTTGGTACCTGATCCTCGCCCGGTACATTTTCATCGATCGCTCGAACCATCGCACCGCAGTGCAGACGCTTGAGGCCGCAGGTGTGAGGATTCGGGGTGGCACCAGCATCGTCGTCTTTCCTGAGGGCACCCGCAGCGACACCGGCGCAATCCTCCCCTTCAAGAAGGGTCCGTTCGCTCTGGCGGTGAAGGCCGGGGTGGCCATCTGCCCGGTGACGATCGAGGGCACCGGCTCGGTGATGCCGAAGAACTCGTGGAGCATCAACCCCGGGCCGGTGAAACTGATGGTCGGCGCACCGATTGATCCCAAGCCGTACGGCAATGATCGCGAAGCGCTCGCGCGGGTGGTACGCGACGCGATCATCGCTCAGAGCTTGAAGCTCGGGGGCAAAGGCGGCGACCGTTCGAAGACGATCGCGGCCAGAGGCGAAGAAGGCATTCGAAACGAGGCGGAAACAACGTGACGGCTCGTCGCTTACGGGTGGTGCTGATTGTCCTGATGGGGTGCGCCAGCGGCCCGACGGTTGCGGGGCTGACCAAACGGGAGGAAGCGACGGTGCTGCTGCAGCGCGGCGACGGAAAAGCGGCCGCGGCAATCTTAGAACAGCTCGCCGCCGAATCCCCCCAAGACCTCTCTGTCGCGCGCGCGCTGGCCGAGGCGCACGTAAAGGGTGGAACGTCCGACGCGTTTCTCTTGCGGTTAGTGACCAACGACTCGGCGATCAGCCACTACCAGCAGGGGCTGATCCTCTTCTCGCGTTCGGCTGATGCGACTGGGCCGGCGGTCGAGCAGTTTAGGCTGGCCAGCGGCATTTCGCCCACCGAGGCCGAGTTCCACTACCGGCTGGGCGTCGCGCTGTTGGAATCCGAGCGTTTCGAAGAATCGCTGCCTGAACTGAAGACTTCCGTCTCGCTGGCGCCGAAAAACGCTGCGTGGCGACTGCCACTGGCAAAAGCGCTGCATCACACCGGAGATGACAGGGGCGCGGTGGAAGCGGTGCGCACCGCGATCACTGGTTCTCCGTCGCCAGGTGAGGTGAAGACCGCGAGGGCGCTGATGGGGCAAATCAATGATCCGCTCGACCAGTTTCCCAAGCAGGCGCAGGCCCGCCTCGACAAGGGAATCGCTTGGCTCGAGCAGGCCGATGTACCGCAGCAGGCGATCATTTCCTTCGAAGAGATCCTGCGCGATTTTCCGGATTTGGGTGTCGTCCATTCGCTGCTTGGTATGGCGTACCAGCGGCTCGACGATGCAGGCCGTGCGGTCGACGAATTCAA
Organism: Archangiaceae bacterium; assembly: GCA_031406375.1. Taxonomy (GTDB): domain Bacteria; phylum Myxococcota; class Myxococcia; order Myxococcales; family Myxococcaceae; genus JAGSPQ01. The sequence goes on from JANOHG010000687.1 coordinate 1,387, forward strand.
GCGTGCGCTCGAGCTCAACCCCGCGGATGCGCGCAGCCACTATTTGCTCGGAGAACTCTACTTTGCACGCCAACGCGAGCAGCAGGCGAAAGAGCACTTCGAGCGTGCCCTCGAGAAGAACCCAACCCTGGACGAGGCGTGGTTGCGGGTGGGAGACCTTGCACTCGATCGCCGGGATCTCGTCACCGCACGAGGCTGTTTTCGCACCCTCACTTTCCTGAATCCCGCCGCATCGCACGCCCGCGGGAAGCTCGCGCTCGTGTACCAATTGGAAGGTGATTGGCCAGGAGCAGATCGCGAACTGCGCCGGGTGATTGACCAAGAACCCGACAACATCGAATTCATGCTGCGCTTGGGCACGCTGCACACCGAACGCACCCTGAAGTCGAAGCAACCCTCGGAACGTCGGGCGGCCAGCGAAGAGGCGGGCCGATGGCTGTCGAAAGTACTCGAGGCGCAACCGCAGAATGCACTGGCTTCCCGCGCTCTCGAATCGATCAAGGATCGTTGACGCAGACATTCAACAGGTCTTTCCTGATCTCGCCCATGCCTCCTCCACCCAACAAAAGCCGCGTCGTGAGCGCCGAACGGGTCGTACCGCGCGCCGAACCGGCTCCCCGCATCAATGCAGATCGACTGCGGGAAAGCGCCGTTGACACCATGCTCAATGGCGCCGGCCTTCTTCGCGACGTGTGGGACGACTTCAAGAGCTCCGACCGCTACTTCAAGTACAAAGCAGTGGTGTTGGCGTGCTGGCTCGTGTTGACCGTCACCAGCATCGGGGTCGCCTGCCCCACCAGCGGCTCTCGCACCAACTCATTTGGAGCACGACTCGTCGTTGCAGGCCAGGCCAGTGCCCCCGTTTACATGGTGAGAAACGACAGCAAAGAAGCGTGGCATGACGTCGAAGTGCTCGTGAATGGCGAGTACCGCAGCACCGCCGCACAGGTGAACGCGGACCGTGAGATCACCCTCTCTCCCCTCTACACCAGCACCGGATCCAAGGCGCCCGCTGATCTTCGGATCACCGAGATCGAAGTTCAGATTGGAGACGAAAAGGTGTCGCTGCTACAGGGCGGCGAGCCTCAATAAAGGCCAGATGCGACACAGCCCCAACCGCCCTTTTGACAGGACGATCGGGGCTGAGCGTACGACAAGAACCAGCTCTACTTCTCGTCGGACGCTTTCTCTGCCTTCGCCTTCTTCTCTGCCTTCGGCTTCTTTTCAGCCTTGGTAGGCTTCGGGCTCTTCGACTCGCCTGGAGCCTCGTTGTCCTTCACGTCAACCGGTTCGCCGCCCTCAGGGCGGTCAACCAACTCGAGAATTGCGACCTCTGCCGCATCGCCACGGCGGAAGCCTGCGCGCATGATTCGCGTGTAGCCACCCGCTCGGCTCGCGTACCGCTCTTTGAGCGCTCCGAAGACCTTTTCGAGGATGACCTTGCTCTTCACAATTTTCTGCGCCTGCCGCACGTTGTGAAGCCCACCGTGCTTACCGAGGGTAATCACCTTCTCCGCCATCCGTCGGCACTCTTTCGCCTTGGGCACGGTGGTCCGAATCTGCTCGTGCTCAAGCAGGCTGGTCACCATGTTCTTCAGCATCGCGAGCCGATGCGGCGTGGTGCGCTGCAACTTCCGAAAACCGACGTTGTGCCTCATGACTCACATCCTTGAAAAACCGACCGGCCGTGCGAGGTACCGGGTGGAAATAACCGCGTACGGCGATTTTAGACAGGCGCTGCGAAATGCAGCGCCCGGGCAACTACATCCGGGGGCCCGACACTGCAGGGGGAGGAATGACCGGCAAAGGGGCTGCGACAGGCGCCGTCTTAGGCGGCCAGTTCTCAAGCTTCATGCCCAGGCTTAGCCCCATCTCAGCAAGAATCTCTTTGATCTCTTTGAGTGACTT
>JANOHG010000704.1:0-3081 GCA_031406375.1 Archangiaceae bacterium
TGAGGTTCCCTCGTGAAGCCTGATCGAGTTCAGTCTCGCGCTCGAAATTGCCGCGAACTTCACGTGGATGTCTGGCCTGCTCCAACCCTGCGAATTTCGATCCCCGCCAGTTCCTGCTTCGAGGGGCCGCACGAACTCTGGCGCCCTTGGCTGAACGAAGATGGCTGCACCCTTCACGGAGCCGATCCCATGTCAGTCCGCGCAACAACCGACCGCCGTCCCGTCAGTAGCCTCGAAGTTCGCAGCCCACCGGCACCTCAACCCAAAGCGGCCGAGACGCACGTGAAGCCGAAGCCGCAAAACGACGCTTCGAGTTTCCTTGCCGCCAAAGACATCGCAATCGGCATGACGTACGAGCTGGCAGAGCAACGCAAGATCCCCGCAAAGGGAGTGGGCTTCGACAAGTATCCGGGAGCCCCAGTGAACCCGGTCGTCATCGGCAACGCCAAAGAAGGGACTCCGCGCCGCTATGAGCAGGTCATCGACCAGTTCAAAGTCGGCAGCAATCCGCGGTACACGCCCAGAGGAGGCGACACGTACTGCAACGTATTCGCAACCGACGTTTGTCTGGCCATGGGGGCCCCCACCCCGCAGCCCCCCTACTCGCTCTCGGCCAACCAGTACTCCGACTGGCTCGGAAAAGAAGGCAAGGCGAAGGGGTGGAAAGCCGTTTCTGCCGACGAGGCGCAGAAAATGGCGAACGCCGGCAAGCCCACCCTCGCTTCGTGGAAGAACCCCAAACCCGGCGCCTCAGGCCACATCGCGCCCGTGCGCCCCGGCACAGTGGACCCCGTCAAAGGGCCGACCATCTCGAACGCGGGGAAAACCTGCTTCGACAAAGGCAACGTTGCCGACGGATTCAAAAGCGGGCCGCAAGCAGACATCAAGTACTACGTCTATGACCCCAAGTAGCGCGCATCGGTAAGCTCAAGGCCAGTGCGCCTCGATTCCGCCAGACAGGGTGCGAGAAGGTTGAGGCGCACCGGTGGGATTCTCGCCAGGCCTGCCGCTGAGCATCTTGTAGCGGGCATCGGTGAGGTTGTCGCCTCGCACGAACAAACTGAAACGTTCGGCGCCAATCGCGCGCGCGACGACGCCCAGGTTGTATCGAACTGTGGCGCCAAGAACGAAGGCCGCGCGGCCCTGCTCAGCAAGCGGGAAGTCCCTCGTGTCGAAGTCGAAGGTGGGCGCCGTCTGAAAAAGGCCCCTGACGTTGATGGTGAGGTCGTCGATCGGCTCGACGGTGGCGCTGCCTTGCACCACCAACGCCGAGATCGCGCTCAGCGGAACCGCAATCAGCGAGCCGCGCAGGTCCAGTTGATTCAGTGACCCAGCCACGAAAGACCCGGCGAGACTTGCCTGGACACGCTTGAACTGCATCTCGAGTTGAGCCTCGCCGCCGTAGAGATCGCCAACACCCGCGTTGATCGACTGAAGCTCCTTTCGCCGTTGGAATCTGCCATCGGCAAACGGCACAAACACGTATTGCTGCGTCCAGGTGGTGTCCTGAATGACGTTGTCGACGCGATTCCAATAGGCGGTAAGGTTGGCTGTGAAATTCCCTCCAAACCTCTGCACTCCGTGAAACTCAAACGAGTTCAGGTTCTCTGGCCTCAGACTGTGGTTGGGCAAGAGCAGCGAGTTGCGATTGGTTGAAATAGAATACATCTGATACGGCGTTGGCTCCAAGTACGCGTGGCCGTAGAGAAGCTTCAACGTCGTCGACGAAGTCACCGGCGCGACGATGGTCAACCGGGGATTGAAGGTGAACCCGAAGCGCGAAGAATAATCGGCCCTGACCGCACCGACCACCTGAAGCCAGGTGGCTGGGTTCCACATCAATTGGGTGTACAGGCCCGCCGCCGTGAACGAGAGGATGCTCGCAGTGGGCGTCAGAATCGGTTTGTTCAGGTATTCAGAGAAGGTCGAGGTGACGAAATTGTCCGCACCCACCGGAGGTGTGTCGCCTTTGCCCGTGTAATGCCGGTAGTCCAGTTGGGTCGACTGAGCAAACCAGTTCTGGCTCAGATCCCACATTGCCGAGAAGGAACCGATTGGCATCACTTGCACTTGCTGAACGATTGTACCGACTGTCAAGTGCAATGCTTCGTCGAAGAAAGTGACATCGGCCTTCTCTTCCCATCGAAAAGCCTGACTGAAACCACCTTTGAAGTCGTTGGTTTGAAAGAGCCCAGTCGCCAGTTCAAGAGGCCGTACGAACCGGGTTCGAGGCAGGATCTGGAAATGTGAGTAATCGAAGTAGCTGTTCAGCGTTACGGCGTTGAGTGTCAGTTCATGGCTGAGAAACACCGCCTGCTGCGCATCTAAAAAACGAGCCGTCGGGACGAACGGCGCGGCGGCGCTGCTGCGATCCCACGCGCTCGAAAGACCGTAGCCGCGCACGTAAATCGTGGCCTTCAAGGCGCCCGATGTTGCGGCCATCATCATGTCGTAGCCCAATTCACTCGCATCGAAGCGGGTCAAATCGGCGGCTTCAGAAGGGATGTCGCTGAGCAATACCTGGTTTCCGCCAGGGCCAAGGTAAGTGTATTCGTTGGGATACTGCTGATAAATGTTCGGCGAGCTGTGGCGAGTGATGTGCCCCCCAACCCGCAGCGTCGCGACGTCGAAATCAAAGAAGGCAAGTAAGGATGCATTGAATGCGGCGGTCGAGCCGCCTTCAACTCTCGCATCGATGCGACCCGCTTTTCGGCCGGTGTTGGTAATCAGGTTGATGATGCCGTTGAACGCATCGCTGCCGTACAATGCCGAACCAGGTCCGTACATCACCTCGATGCGGTCGAAGAACAGCAGCGGAAGATTGTTATAGAATGCAACTTCCTCTCCCCCTGGGGGATTGAAGCGTCGCCCATCAATCAGCAACAGCAACCGATGGTTGCCTGAGAGGCCACGAATCACCAGCCCCGTTCCAAACTCAGCATCGGCTTGGTACGTCGCCTGATAGCCGGGCAGGTCGCGGAAAATATCTCTGAGCGTGTGGTACGAGCGCCGAAGCATTTCTGCTTTGGTAATCACCACCATGCGCGCGGGTACGGCCGACAGCTTGACGCTGGTTCGAGT
>JANOHG010000717.1:0-4187 GCA_031406375.1 Archangiaceae bacterium
CGGCCCGAAGATTCAGGCCCAGCTGTTGCGCGCGCTTCAGGAAGGCGAGATTCGACGAGTCGGAGAGAGCGCGGCGGTGAAGGTCGACGTCCGGGTCGTCGCGGCGACGAACAAAGACCTTTCAGCGCTGGCGACAGAAGGGAAATTTCGCGCGGACCTGCTCTACCGACTGGACGTGGTACGGCTTCACTTGCCTCCTCTGCGTGAGCGCCGCGAAGACATTCCCCTGCTGGTTGAGCACTTCGCATCCCAGCACGCGCGCGGTGGAGCGCGCCCGGTGGTAACCAAAGACGCTCTGGATAGGCTGATGACTTACGATTGGCCGGGCAACGTGCGGCAGCTGGAAAACGTCGTCGCGCGCGCCCTCGCACTCAACGCGACCGGGGTGGTCGGGCCGGGTGACTTTCCTGCTCCGATTGGAGATCACCCCGCGAAGTCGCAAGGCCTGACCGCCGACAGCCCGACACTGGCTGAGCTCTCACGGCGGTACGCGGCGACGGTGTTGCAACAAGTCGGCGGCAACAAGTCGGAAGCCGCTCGGCTGCTCGGGGTCGACCGGAAGACGCTGTACAAGCTGCTTGGGCGCAACCAAGAAGCCGAGAGCGCATGAACTTCAACAGCGCAGGCCGTTACTCCGAGCTGGTGCTGGCCTCGACTTCCTCTGCGCGCAAGGCGCTGCTGAGCGGGTTGGGGGTGCCCTTTCGTTCGGAAGCGCCCGAGGTCGATGAGACGGTGGATCCAGGCAGAACGGCTGCACAGACGGTGGTTGGGCTGGCCGAGCGCAAGGCCCGCGCAGTTTGGACGCGCTTCCCCGATGCGCTGGTGATTGGTTCGGATCAGCTGGTGGGGCTCGATGGTCGTACTTTCGGGAAACCCCCCGACGCGTCGGCGGCGCGCGACCAACTGAAGTCGATGGCCGGACGCACGCATGACATTCTCACCGGCGTCTGCGTGATGGGCCAAGGATTCTTGAGCAGCGAGGTCGACGTCGCGCGACTGACGCTTTGGCAGCTGTCCTCGGCTGAGCTCGATGGCTACGTCGGCACCGGGGAATGGGAAGGCTGCGCAGGCAGCTATCGCATCGAAGGGCGTGGGCAGGCGCTCTTCAAGGAAATCCAGGGCGACCGAACTGGCATTCAGGGGCTGCCGATGACGCGGCTGGCGCGGATGCTTCGTGAGGCGGGCGTCACTTTCTTCTGAAAGCGTCGGTCGACGCCACCGACTAGGCTGTCGAACCGTGAACCTGAGCTTGATTCTCGTCGGTGCGGTGAAATTGTCGCTGGGCATCTTTCTCGGTGGTCTGGGTGTCGTGCTCGCGTACGCGGTGCTGTCAAGGCTGCTGAAATCCTCGCGGGCGCTCGAGGACAACACCGCGGCCGGAGTACTTCACGCCAGCGCGTTGCTGTCGCTTGCGATGTTGGCCCGCAACTCGCTGCTGGCGACCTACGACACCATCGACCTCACGATGCACGCAGGTCGCCCCGACGCCGTCGGCCTGCTGAAGATTCTTGCCCACGGCATCCTTCATGTTGGGCTTGCGCTCGCGTTGGGTACGGGGCTCCTGTTCCTGGGCGTGTGGTTGTTCAACCGGCTCACGCCCGGCATCGACGAAGTGGCTGCGGTGGGCATGGGAAAAGTGGCGCCGGCGTTGGTGCTCGGAGCAATCCTCTTCGTGCTGGCGTTGCTCGCCGCTCCTGGACTTGAAGCGCTGTTGGCAGGGTTGGTGCCATTTCCGCAGCTTCCGACTGGCACGATGGTGCCTTCGACGTGAGGTGGGTCGGGCAGCCCGCGACGTCTTCGGGTCACGTCGCAAAGAAAAGAGGCTGTTTCGTCACCCTCGCCCTCGGCCTCGGCGGATCAATGATGTGTTGCTGCCTCAGCGGGATGTTGATGGTGGCCGGCGGCGGCGAGTCGATGCAGTGGGATCCGATGATGGCCCTTTCGCCGCCCGAAGTCTCTTTGGGTTCGGCACGGGTGCCAGCCGATTTGGCGCACAGCTTCGAGCGCAGCTACCGCTGGCGTCACGGTCGACGCTACGGCGTCGGGTACGGCATTTCTTCCGAGGTGCACGACGAAGTCGACGACGAGCACGCGAACCTCGCGAAGCGGTTCTCGTACCGCTCGACCGGAAGTGGACCCTCGTTCACCTGGATTCCTCCAGCTGAATGCCAGCCGCAGCCGTGGACCTGCGTCTTCAACGAAACCGCCGCAGCGAGCGCGGCCAACATCGCGCCGTTGACAGAGCTGTTTCGCCAGCACCAGGTGCGCGCATCGCTCGACAGCCGCGCGCTCACCGGGTTGGTGGTGACCTTCGTGCAGAACATCAAGTACCGGCTTCCGACCGAGACCTACTTCGAGCTGTTGCCACCCGAGTTGGTGGTGGCCGATGGCTCGGGTGATTGCGACTCGAAAGCCCTGCTCGCGGGGATGATGCTGAAGGAACTGGGCGTCAAGACGGCGATGCTCTATTCGCGAAACCTTGCGCACGCGGCGCTCGGTGTCGCGCTGCCGGGAACCGGAACCTCATTCACCTACCGTCGCGCGAAGTACCTGTATGTCGAAGTGACGTACCCCGGGTGGGCGATTGGAACGGTGCCGCCGCAGTATGACAAGCCGAAGATGTGGGAGGTCCTCCCGATTCGGTGAAATTGCTTGTTGTCACGCGCGCGGAAAGTGCTTCTCGACGTGCTCGAGGAAGCGCCACATCTCGTCGCTGTTTTCGTACTCGTGGGCGCGAATGCTGATTCCGCCGGTCTTGAAGCCGATGGTGTAGTCGATGCGCAGCGGGCGCCCGTTCCTGAGAATCTGAACCTTCTCGATGCCTCGCAGGTCAACCCAACGAAACAGCTTTCCACTGCGCAACGTGACGCCCTGCTCGTCTACCCGGGCGACGGTGAAGCGCCGCGCGAAAGTGACCAGCAGGGGCAATGCTCCGACGACGAGACCAAACAGCAACGGCAGCGGGCTTCCGTAAAGGGGAGCGTGTCGATTCATCGACACTGAGGCGGCCACCAAGCCCATCGGAATGCATATCGCCCAAAGACACCCGATAGATTTCCCCTGAGGACGCAGCCGCAGCTCGACCGGTGGAGGCAACTCAACGGGTTCAGCGCGGACCATCTTGCATCTGTAGCAGGGCTCAGCTTCATCTTGGTCAACTTGCCAACGGCATCAATGACCGCGACCTGTTCTGCGCCCGCTGCGAGAAGCAGCCTGGCTTATCGGTTCGGCTGGACCAGCAATCAATTTGTCCCAGAGTCTTTAACCAACCGGCAACTGTGGCCTTTCGCCACAAGACGACCCCCCACCGGCTTGCACGCGCTTCGAGCGGCGCTTTTTGATGAGCCGGAAAATCGCCCCCGTGCAATCAGTACACGGAGGCAACACCATGCTGCGATTTTTCCTGATTCTCGTTGTGGGAATGCCCTTGGTGGGGTGCGATTGCATGGGCATCGAGCTCGGCAGCCACGCACTAAGGCAGCAAGGTCGGTGCAACAGCCGAGGCGGAAGTTGCGGATGCGACGGCGACGTCAAGCCTGGTCAACAGTCGCAGTACCCCCTGCTGGACTGCCCCCAGAATCCCTTGGCTTGTCGCAACGTCTGCATGTGGGCGAACGAGGAAGAGTCGGTTCCCGATGCGGGGCCTGCCGACCCGCGCACCCCCCGGTTGATGGTAGGGAACTCCGGAGCGCAGGGTACGCTTGCGATTTGGAACAACGTTGACAGGCTCACAGGCGACCAGCCGGCATCGGAGACTCTCGCGATCCCAGTCGGGCTGACAACGGTGGCCGCCGCCCGTGGGGGGCTCTCGATCGGATTCCAGAACGGCGACGTCGCGATTTACGACTCGCCCCGCAGCCTCGATGCGACGACCGCTGCTCGTGCCACCATTCCGGGCGGTGCTTTTGTCGACCGCTACGCAGTCGGAGTGACGAGCTTGTTGTACGGGGGCAGCGACCTTTGGGTCCTGCTCCATTCTGGGAGGGTGTTTCGGCTGCTCGACGTCGGCGCGGGGACGGCGGCTTCGCGCCCTCAGGAGATCTCGGCCAATGGTCTGGACGACATCGTGTATCTGCCCACCCTCGAAAGCGTCGCCGGTACCAAGCGCGACTCGGGTATGGTCTCGCATTTCCAGACAGGGAACGAGCCTCGCTTCGTGCCATCTCGCTTGACTCTCGCGCCCGATG
>JANOHG010000740.1:0-2182 GCA_031406375.1 Archangiaceae bacterium
GGCCGGGACGCCAGCGCGCGGCGTGACGAATGCAACGATCGCGGTGCCGATCAGCTCATCGGGTCGACCGACGACCGCGGCCTCCGCAACCTGTTCGTGCGAGACGATCGCGCTCTCGACCTCCATCGTGCCGATGCGGTGCCCCGACACGTTCATCACGTCGTCGATGCGGCCCATGATCCAGAAGTAACCGCGCGAATCGCGGTGGGCGCCGTCGCCGGCGAAGTAGGTCTTGTCGTACTTGCTCCAGTAGGTTTCTTTGAAGCGCGCCGGGTCGCCCCAGATGCCGCGCAGCATGCCGGGCCAGGGATGCTTCAAGACGAGGAAGTGCTCGAAGAGGTCGACGAGGTAGCGATTGTCGCCGCTCCTGGGTACGTAGACGCGGGTTCGTACGACGCGCTGCTGACCCACTGCGAGAAGATGCAGGATCGGGTGGCGATCCTCGATGCTCCGCAAGACGTGCCGGTGCTCGAGAACCTGCTCAAGGTCGCAACGGTCGACGCCCCCGCGCGGCCGCGTCGCCCGGCCCCGGCGGCAGGCGAGCCGCCCGCGCCCGCCGAGCCAGCGTCAAAGAGCGACGGTCTGAAGCCGCGTTCATCTGACCGCGGCTATGGAGCGTTCTATGCGCCATGGATTACCGTTCGAGATCCATTCGATCCGACCCTGCTGGTGAATGTGCCTCCGTCGGGAGCGCTCGCAGGAATCTACGCGCGCACCGATGCGCAGCGAGGGGTGCACAAAGCGCCCGCCAACGAGCTGGTGCGTGGAGCGCTCAACGTCACCCAGAACATCACCCGCCACGAGCAGGGCGAGCTGAATCAGAACGGGGTGAACTGCATCCGCTTTTTCCCCACCGACGGTATTCGCGTTTGGGGCGCTCGGACGCTGGCCGACGGCGCCAGTGAGTGGCGGTACCTCAACGTTCGGCGGCTCTTCAACATGGTCGAAGAGTCAATTACCCGCGCCACGCGTTGGGTGGTGTTCGAGCCGAACGACCAAACGCTTTGGAAGTCGATCAAGCGTGACATCTCGGCGTTCCTCACCCGGCTGTGGCGCGATGGAGCGCTGATGGGGCAGACGCCAGAGGAAGCGTTCTTCGTGAAATGTGACAACGAGACGAATCCCCCCGACGTCATCGATGCCGGGCAGGTGGTGACGTTGATCGGCATCGCGCCGGTGAAGCCGGCCGAGTTCATCATTTTCCGCATCGGGCAGCACGCAGCAGGAACCGAAGTCGACACCGCTGACCAGGAGAAGAGCGATGGCTGACGCCAAGCCGGCAGAGACCCCACCCGCTGACCCGAATGCTCCAGCTGGGCCGGGGCAGCGGTTTGATCCGTTTCGGGCCTACAACTTCAAGCTGCAGATCGACGGCATCAACGAAGCGCACTTCACTCAGTGCAGCGGAATCGGCGTGAAGGTGAACGCGATTCGGTACCGTGAAGGTGGCGAAGCGCAGATCGTCCATCAGCTCGTGGGGCCGGTCGAGTACGCCGAGGTCACCTTGAAGTACGGCCTTTCGATTTCACCGGACCTGTGGAACTGGTTCCAGAAATCGGTGGAAGGCACGCCAGACCCCAAGCACGTGTCGATTGTGATGCTTGGGCCAGGTGGGGTAGGCGAACGACTGCGCTGGAATCTCAACGACGCGTGGCCTTCGGAATGGCGTGGAGCTCCTCTCGATGCCCTCGGAAGGGAGATTGCGATCGAATCGCTCACGCTGGTGTACGAGTCCGTCACCCGCGGTTAGCGCATGACCTCCGGAATCAAGGGCTGGGCGCAGACTCTCTCTGACGCCGTGCTCGAGAGAGCCGCGCGTCGCGCGCGTCTCTTCGCGGATTCCGTTCTCGGTGTGGAGCACGAGGCGGCACCAGAAGACCCTGATGGCCCTCCGGCGCATTGGGTCGAGCGGGTTCGACACGCCGCGCCCGAACTGCTGCTGCCGTCGAGTTTTCAAACGCCACGCGCGATTGATTCGACTCGCCCCCTGGAATCCGCTTCGAAGCAGGCGCGTGCGCGACCCAAGCCCAAATCGGAAGGAAGACCGCGAATCGAGCTGAGCAAGTCGCCCGCCGCCTCGATGGCGGGGGCTTCTACTTCGGACATGTCGACTTCTCGGAGCTCGAGTTCCGAGTCGGGTCATTCAGGTTTTGAGTCGGGTCATTCAGCTTCCGAGTTGGGT
>JANOHG010000766.1:0-1374 GCA_031406375.1 Archangiaceae bacterium
CCAATCCAGATGCTCTGCGCTGTGGTGAACTGCGTGAAAGCGCCACAGAAAATCAAAGTGGTGACAGGCGCGGTGAAACCAATACACGCCGATGTCGCACAGCAACAGCACCTCGATCGCCTGGATCCACCGCGGCTGCGAAGCGACCAGGGTACGCCACCCGCCTGGAAGCTGACTCGCAATGGCCTGATCTGTCCACTGTAGGGCCGCGAGCACCAACGCGCCCCAGAGCAGGTACTGCCCAAGGAAAAAAGCGACGTCGGTTAACAACCGAGGACGAAGCCAGGGTTGGCCCGTTCGTGCGGGGAAGAGCTTCTCAAGCGGCCAGAAGACGGCAGCCAACACGAGAAAGCTGAACGCGGTGGTGCCGAGCAAAGAGATCATTTTGTCTGCGCCGGCTGTTGCTGCACGGGCGGCCGCGGTTCGATCAGCGGCATCGGGCCCATTTTGGTCGACGGCAGGTACATCACGGGCTTCCGGCCAGCATCGACCTCGAGGGCGCCCCCGTCGCCCGACATCATCCGTTCGCCCATCCGACCGGATTTGGTGGCAGGCATCACGTTGCCTTGGCCTCCTGCTCCGAGCATCGCGAGCGCGAGAACACCAAGAGCAAACGTCAGCGACACCGCTTTGAGTATTCGGAGCACACGTAAACTTAGTCTGCTTTCGTGGCCCCGCGCTCGCCGCGCTACATCAGGACCGCAGGACCGCGACCGCGAGACAGGGCGGAGAGTTCCAAGCTCGGCGTCTCGCTCGCGAACGACAAGAACCCCCGCGGGGTGACGCTCTTGATGAACATGCTCGCCTCATAGCCCACACACAATCGGGTCTCACCCGACATCAGGTTCGGAAAGACCGAAAAGACGAACAAGCGTGTCCTTCCAATGAAGGTGCGTGAAATCTGAATTGAGGCCCTGAAAACTGGTCGGTCGTCTCGCCTAAAATCCGACAACCGCAGGTGCTGCCTTCAGAACCCGACCCGTCTCATTACGAAACGTGGCATCGCCTTGATCACCGTCATCACCGCGCGCCAGATCGGCGGCGCATAGACGACGGGAGTCCCCCGGTCGATCGCGTCGAGCACCGTCACCGCGACCTGGTCTGCGTCGCCCGCGAACGGAGGCACCTTCAAGCCCTCGGTCATTCCGGTGCGCACGAAGCCTGGCTTGACGCAGACGGTAATCAAACCTTGAGAACGGTACTTATGATCGAGGCCTTCGAGGTACGCCGACAACCCCGCCTTCGCAGCGCCGTAGATGAAGGCCGGCTTGCGACCGCGATCTCCAGCCACCGAACTGAAGACGCACAGCGTGCCGCCGCCCCGCGCGAGCAGCCGCTTGCGCGACTCTTCGCAGAACAGCACCGTGTTCGAGA
>JANOHG010000770.1:0-4991 GCA_031406375.1 Archangiaceae bacterium
GTCGAGACCCTGCGACGACTGGACCCGATGAGCGACAACTACGCGCTCGATGTCCTCACGCTGGTTGAGTCGATTCTCGAGAGCCCAGACACGGTGTTGTACGCGCAGCTCGATCGACTGAAGGGGATCAAGGTCGCCGAGATGAAAGCGGCCGGCATCGAGTACGACCAGCGCATGGAAGAGCTCGAGAAGCTCGAGGCGCCCAAACCAAACGCCGAGTTCATCTACGGGACCTTCAACGAGTTCGCCGCCAAGCATCCGTGGGTGGGACAAGAGAACATAAGGCCCAAGTCGATTGCGCGAGAGCTGTTCGAGACCTGCGCGACGTTCAATGACTACATCAAAGACTACGGTCTGCAGCGCAGCGAAGGCGTGCTGCTGAGATACCTCGGCGACGCATACAAGACGCTCGTTCAGAACGTGCCTGAGTCGGCGCGCGACGAAGGAGTCGAGGATGTGATGGCATTTTTGCTCACGACGCTGAAGCAGGTCGACTCGAGTCTGCTCGAAGAGTGGCTGGCCATGCGCGACGGGTTGCCGACGCCGGCCGAGCCCACCGCCCAGCGGCCGAAACCGAAGCGCGACCTGGCTGCGTTGCCACGCGAGCTCGCCGCCCGCGTTCGCGCCGAGGTGCATCGGTTCATTTCGTTGATCGCGCGGCACAATTACGAAGAAGCAGCCGAGTTGCTTGCCGTCGAAGGCGGGTGGACGACCGAACGGTTAGAGAAGGAAATGATGCCCTTCTGGGCGGCGCATCCCGTGCTCGACGCGACCCCGCGGGCCCGACAGCCGAAGTTGACCCAGCTGACGCTCGATGAGCCGCGCGTGTGGACTGTGAGACATTCACTGCTCGCACCCGCGGCAGTCGAGACGCTCGCGCTGCCTGAAGGGGCGGCGGCGCCCGAGGTCGAAGACGAATGGATGCTCGAGGCGACCGTTGATCTCAGAGGAAGGTTGGACCCAGACGAGCCAGTCTTGAATCTGCGACGCATTGGAACTTGACCGACCGTCAGCTGCAACTTCACCTCACCCCGGCCCCAATTCTCCTTCAGGTTTCGAGCTGGCCTTGAAAGCACGGGATGTCCCAGTGGGTGCGCAGGCTGGAAACCCGGCTGGCGTTGAAGCTCATGCCGGTTGCGGTGGTGCGCTCTTGGCGGTTTGAGGATGCCAGCGATGGCGGCACCGGGGCAATGAAGCCAGCTAGAAGCTACAGCGGCAGGTAGGCGTCGATCTGCGCGTCACACAGCGCGGCCAGCTTTCCGCTCGTGGATCCATTCAGCTGCTCGCGGTACCACGCGACGGTGTTGCTCACCGCGGATTGCAGACCCCAGCGCGGCGTCCACCCCAATCGCACCTGCGCCTTCTCGATCGCCAGCCGAAGCATCGACGCCTCGTGTCTCGCATCAGGCCGGCTGAGATCTTCCCAGCTGCCGCTGCCCCAGCATGAGATCACCGTTTCGATCAACGCCGCCACCGGAACCGTCGCCAAGAGATCCGGCCCGAAGTTCCAACCTTCGCAAAATGCGGCGGGCCGCGGGCCCAGCAGCTTGGCACCCAGCCAAAGGTAGCCGCCAAGCGGCTCGAGCACGTGCTGCCAAGGCCGCACCGCTTGTGGGCTGCGAACGCCGATCGCCTTGCCCGCCGCCAGCGCGGTGATCGCGTCAGGGATGATTCGATCTTCCGCCCAGTCGCCACCGCCGATGACGTTGCCCGCCCGCGCGCTCGCGATCTTCACCCCGTGCTGCTCGATTCGCTCGGGCGGAAAGAAGCTGCGCCGCCAGCTGGCCGTGACGAGCTCGGCTGCGCCCTTGCTCATCGAGTACACGTCGTGGCCGCCCATCGGCTCGACTTCGCGGTAACCGTAGATCCATTCCTGGTTTTCGTAGCACTTGTCGCTGGTGATGATCACACACGCAACCGGCGCCTTCAGGGCCTTGAGTCCTTCGAGCACGTGCGCGGTTCCACGCACGTTGGTGTCCAGCGTCTGCAGCGGCTCATCGAAGCTCTTTCGAACCAGCGCCTGCGCGGCGAGATGAAAGACGATGTCAGGTCGGGCAGCGACCAGCGCCGCGCGCACCGCGTCTGCGTCCCGAACATCTGCGACGTGGTGCTCGCAAAGCTGCTCGACACCCGCAGCGACGAACACCCCGCGCGGCTGCGTCGGAGGCAGCGCGTACCCCACCACCTGCGCGCCAAGCTTCTTCAGCCACAGCGTGAGCCACGCGCCCTTGAAGCCAGTGTGCCCAGTGAGAAACACCCGCTTCCCGGCATACGCGGCTTGCAGGTCTGCTGCGTTCACTTCCACACCTTCCACGGCGCCTCGCCGCGCGCCCATAGATCATTGAGGACGTTGAACTCGCGCAACGTATCCATCGGCTGCCAGAACCCACCGTGGGTGAACCCCGAGAGCTGACCGTCGCCCGCCAACTTCTGCAACGGATCCCTCTCGAACACACAGCGTGCGTCGGTGCCGAGGTAGCTCCAGATTTTCTTGCTGTCACATACGAAGAAGCCGCCGTTGATGTAGCCCTCTGACGTTTGAGGCTTCTCGTTGAAGTCGCTGACCTGGGCGCCGTCGATGCGAAGCTCGCCGAACCGACCGGGCGGGCGCACGGCGGTCACCGTCGCCACCTTGCCTTGTTGCTTGTGAAACGCGAGCAGCTTGCCGATGTCGACATCAGACACGCCGTCGCCATAGGTGAGGCAGAAGAGGTCGTCGTTCTCGACGTACTTTCGAATCGCGGCAACGCGACCTCCGGTCATCGTGTGCTCGCCCGTCTCGGCCAGCGTCACCACCCAGTCTTCTTCATCCGAGCACGTGCCGTTCAAGATGACTGACTTGTCGGCGCCCAGCGAGACGGTGACGTCGCTGGTCATCGCGCGGTAGTTGAGAAAGAACTCTTTGATCAACCAGCCCTTGTACCCAAGGCAGAGCACGAATTCCTTCACCCCATGCGCGGCGTAGGACTTCATGATGTGCCACACCATCGGCTTGTCGCCGATAGGAAGCATCGGCTTGGGCAACGCTTCACTCGCCTCGCGAATGCGGGTGCCCTGGCCACCGCATAGAATCACCGCCTTCATCGAATCTGGGGTGCAGCAATCGGAGTGATCAGCTTGCCGCCCTTGCCGGTGTACGCCGAGAGCTCGCGGGCTATCTCATCGAAGAAGTTCCACGCCAGCACCACGACGTAGTCGGGGCGGGCGTCGATCAGCGCCTGAGGCGTGACAATTGGCACGTGGGTACCGGGCATCAACCGCCCCTGCTTGTGAGGCGACTTGTCCGCCACGAAGTCGAAAAAGTCTTTGCCCAAGCCACAGTAGTTGCACAGGACGACGCCCTTCGCGGCCGCTCCGTAAGCCGCCATCGACGCGCCCTTCGACTTCAAGTCCTTCAAGAAAGCAGGCAGAGCATCGCGCAGCCGTTCGGTTCCTTCGGCGAAGCGCTTGAGCACCGGCATCGTGTTGAGCCCACTTTCCTTCTCGGCGGCAGTCCACTTCGCCACCGAAGGCTTTGGCTCGGCCGAGCGCTTGCCGCGGGCGATCAGCGACCCACCATGCAACGCGATCTCTTCGACATCCCACAGCACCATTCCCGCTTCCTTGAACAACCGCTGCAGCGAGGTGACCGAAAAGTACGACAGGTGCTCATGGTAGATGGTGTCGAACTCGAGCCCGTCGACCATCGGCTTCAGGTACGGCACTTCGACGTGAAAGATGCCGTCTTCGGCGAGCCAGTGGCCGGCGCCAGCGACGAAGTCGACGACCTCGGGGACGTGAGCGACCACGTTCCGGGCGAGAATCAGCCGAGCCGGCCCGACTTCTTCCCGCAGCCTTTTGGCGAGCTTCAGGTTGAAGAACAAGGCCGTGGTGGGCACGCCATCTTTGTTGGCGACCTCGGCGATGTTGCGTGCGGGCTCGACCCCGTGGATGCGGCAGTGGGCCTTGAACGGTTTGAGTACACACCCGTCATTGCTCGCGAGCTCTGCCACCAGGTCGTTCTTCTGAAGGGCCATCTGGGTTCGGTACCGCTCGGCCAGGCTCTGCCCCCACTTCACGACCGTCTCGGACATGCCCGAGAAATAGAGGTAGTGCTCGAAGACATCCTTCGGATCGAGCATGTGCGTGAGCTGCAAGTGGGTACATGCCGGGCACTGGCTGATCGCCAGCGGGTGCTTCTTCTCTGCGGCGAGCTGCGCCGGCCCGCTCAAATAGCTGTTCACCGGGGGCATCAGCCCAAGCGACAACACGGGCAACAACAAACCGCCACCACAGATTCGACACTCAGTGACTGGAATCGACACGAGGCCCGTCTATCGCAACGCACCGGCCAGCGCTTTGAGAATTCCGCTGATCTCGCCCTGGCGCATGCCGTGCCGCTCACTGGCCAACGCCACAGAATCGGGTCTTGGCGCCACCTGCCCCGCTTGACGCCAATCGGCTTCGACCAGCTTCAAGCCGTGAAGCCCGAGCGCGAGTGCAATCTGGGTGGCCCACTGGGCCTTGGTGAACGCGCGTTCGCCGGTCAAATGAACGACGCCATCGATGCCCTGGTGCAACAGCGCGAGCGCCGATTCAGACAGCCACCCTGCCCAGGTGGGGCAGCCCGATTGACCCGAAGGAACCCGAAGCTCGGTGCCGTCGCGCGCGTGGCCGATGACCCGGTAGACGAAGTTCTTCCTGCGCGCCTCGACTCCGAAGACCCACGCGGTACGGCAAATGAGCGAACGGCCACGCGCCAGCAGCAGCGTCTCGACCTCAAGCTTGTGCTTTGCGTAGACGCTGAGCGGGTTCACCTTGTCGCTCTCGACGTAAGGCTCGGACTTCTTTCCATCGAAGACGTGATCGGTCGAGAAGAAGAGCAGCCGGGTTTTCGAGCCTTCCGTCGCCGCGACCAGGTTCTGCACCGTCTGAACGTTGTCGCGATGGCTGCGCGCGGGATCCATTTCGCAACCGTCGACGTAGGGCCACGCAGAGCAGATCGCCACCGC
>JANOHG010000837.1:0-9785 GCA_031406375.1 Archangiaceae bacterium
AACTGCAACAAAGAGATGGGCAAGTGCTTGCCTCCTCCAGCGCTGGGCGATGAATGCACTCCGTCGTCCCAAGCGTGCGTTGGTGTTGGCATCTACTGTAAGCCCAACGGCTCGGGGGACGTGGGGCGGTGCACCGGCCCCGCGAGCACGGGTGAACGGTGCGCATTCGAGATCGACGCGAACCGGGTTGTCACTATCCCCTGCTCCACGGGCTATTGCGACACGGTCTCCACCTTGAGCTGTCAGCCCGCAGGCAAGATGCCGCCTTCTGAATGCGCTGAGGATGGCGAGTGCACAACCCACCGATGCGTCCCGCATGAAGGCCGAAAGCTGCGCTGCGCTGCGGCCTGCAATTAAATTCAAAGCGGCTTGGGACGACCGCACCAACAGCGCAGTCGGTTCACCAGATTGAGTCGATGGGAACGCGCCGTTTCTTCCGAGCAGTGAGGACTTCGACTTCACGGCAACACGCGGTAACTGTCTTACGCAAGTGGGGTCATCGGCATCGCGCGCATCGAGCTTGACCTTCCCGCCAACTCGCAACAGGAAGCGAAGTTCATCTGCGAGCTTCAAGCGGCGTCGTAAGTCGTCGGGCTCTAGAACTTTGGAGAAGCAATGAGTGGAGCACTGGCGCAGTACAAGAATTCGTTTGTCGAGGCAGTCGCAAAGGCGTTGGGGCAATCGATTGACGAGGTGGAAGCGCAGGTCAAACCCGCGACGGATCCCGCGCATGGAGACTTCAGCTTCGCTACGTTTTCACTCGCGAAGGCGCTGAGGAAAGCCCCTGCGGTGATTGCAGCGGAAGCAGCCCAGAGCATCAGTGTGGCGGGCCTCGAGGTGAAAGCGACCGGGCCGTATGTCAATGCCCGGATCCTCGCGATGCCCTTCACCGGCCAGGTGATCGACACGGTGCGCACCGCCGGCGCGACGTATGGCGAAGGTCGAAGCGGCACCGGGAAAACGGTCGTCATCGACTACTCGTCGCCGAACATCGCCAAGCCGATCGCGTTCCATCACATCCGTTCAACCGCGATTGGTCACGCGATCGCCAACCTCTACCGATCGCAGGGGTGGACCGTCGAAGGCATCAACTACCTTGGGGACTGGGGCAAACAGTTCGGCCTCGTCGCGGTGGGATTCAAGGAGTTCGGCGATCCGGCGCGGGTGGACGACGTGGAGCACCTGGTCGAGGTCTACGTCAAAGCGACCGCGCGGGCTGAGGCCGAACCTGCGTTCGACGAGAAGGCGCGAGACTTCTTTCGGCGAATGGAGGCGGGCGACGCCGATGCGCTCGCGACGTGGAAGCAATTTCGTGACACGTCGCTGGCGGACTTCAAGAAGGTCTACGCGCGGCTGGGAATCGAGTTCGAGCACTACGAGGGGGAAAGCCGGTACCAGGGCAAGATGGACGCCGTGATCGACGAGATCACGCAGACCATTGGCACCCGAGTCTCCGACGGGGCGCTGATCGTCGACATGCCGTACGCCGAAGGCGAACCGCCTGTTCTGCTGAAGAAAAACGATGGATCGACGCTGTACGCGACCCGCGATCTCGCTGCGGCGATCGACCGCCACCAGCGCTTTGGCTTCACCCGTTCGCTGTACGTGGTTCAGGCAGCCCAGTCGCTGCACTTCCGGCAGGTGTTCACCGTGCTCGATCGCATGGGCAAGCCATGGGCGCCGCGTTGCATTCATGTTGCGTTTGGCCGCGTGAAAGGAATGAGCACCCGACGAGGGAACCTTCAGATGCTCAGCGGCGTGCTCGACGAAGCGCATGCGCGTGCGGCCGAAGTCGTCACCGCGAACATCACTGAAGGCCGAATCGTGAGCGATGATCCTGATCGCCTCGCTGAGCAAATCGGCGTCGGCGCGGTCATCTTTGGAGACCTGAAGAATCGCCGCGTCACCGACTACGAGTTCGATTGGGAACAGGTGCTGAAGTTCGAAGGACACACTGGGCCGTACCTTCAGTACGCGCATGCGCGCGCGTGCAACGTCCTTTTCAAAGGCGGTGGGGTTCCGACCCAATTCGACGCTGCGCTGCTCGCGCTGCCGGAAGAGCAGGCCTTGGTGCGCGAAGTGGCACGGTTTCCGCTGATCACTTTCGAGGCGTGCGAGGCCAACGAGCCGTCGATCGTCTCCCGCTATCTGCTCGATCTCGCCGCCGCGTTCAGCCGTTGGTACACGCTGGGAAACCAGCAGCGGGAACATCGGGTGCTGATTGAAGACAATCTGCCGTTGCGCGCCGCCCGCCTCGCGCTGACCGACACGGTGCGCGTCACCGTTCACAACGGCCTTCACCTCTTGGGGCTGGAGACCCCCGAACGGATGTAGCGCCGCGCTACTTGCGCTTCTTTTTTCCAGCCGGCCCGCCCTGCGACGGCAGCGTCTGGTCATCCGGTCTTACGGCCGGCGTTTCTTGCTGCGTTCTGCGCTGGCTGCCGGGGGCGGGCTTGCTCGCCACGTCGTAGAGCCGAATCGGCTTCACCAAGGGCGCCTCGATCGAGGTGAGCGAGTAGGGGGTAATCGGCAAATCGATGCCCTTGAGGTTCACCGGCTCGCCTGGAGCAGCCGACACTCCTTCTCCGGCGGCAACCAGCGTCTCATGGGTCACCAGCACCTCGCCGGCGTGCGCTATCCCACACAGCCGCGCGGCGACGTTCACTGGACTGCCGATGGCGGTGTAGTCGAGGCGCTTGCGAGAACCGACTGCTCCGAGCACCACCTCGCCGGTGCTGATTCCCACCCCCATCTCAAGCGGCACTGAGTTGATCAGCGTCCTGCGCGCTCGCTCGATCATCTGAAGCGCCGCCGTCATCGCGTTGCGCGCGTCACCTGGCTTCGCGATCGGAGCCCCCCACAACGCCATCACACAATCGCCAATGAACTTGTCAACCGTGCCGTGGTTCTGCTCGACCGCGTCAACACAGTCTTCGAAGAAGCGATTGAGGATGCGAACGACCTCATCGGGCGGCAGCTGCGATGACATCGTGGTGAAGCCGCGAAGATCAGCGAAGAGCGTGGTCACGATCGCTGCGTGGCCGTCGAGCTTCAGCGCCATCCGCCCCGAGAGCACCTCTTCGACAGCGGCAGGCGACAGGAACCGCGACAGGTTCGATCGATTCTCAACCTCTTGCTTCACTTTGGCCAGCAGCTCGGCGTTGTCGATCAAGATTGCAGCCTGCGCGCCAATCGATTCGAGCAAGGGCAGATCTTCTTCGCTAAACGCTGCGCTCTGAGAGATCGAGTCGATGTAGAGCACGCCCAGCGTCTGACTTCGCGCCCGCAACGGCACCGCCATCACGCTTTGAACGCCGCGCAGCATCACCGACTGCGAACGATCGAAGCGCTCGTCAATCAGGGCGTTGTTCACCAACACGCCCCCCTTCGAGATCAGCGTTTGGTCGATCACCGCCCGGGGAATTTCCATCGTCTTCGACTTCTCGTCGGCGCGAATCGACCTGGTCGCAAATTTTCCCGAGTTGAGCCAGATCGCCGCCCCTTCTGCCGGCAGCAGCTCGAAAATCACCGACAGAATCCGATCGATCATCGCGTCCATCGAACGCTCGAGACTGACGCGCCGGTGAAATTCCTGCGCCACGCGGTACCGCGCATTCTCGCGCCGAAGCGCAGCGATGGTGACATCGACTTCGACCTTCACACTCACCGTTTTCGCCGACTCTTCGAAAGGTTCGAACGACAGCGTCTCGGTCTTCGCCGTGTCGTGGGGGCCCGCGCCGTTCGAGCTCACGGCGTCGAACGCGTCATTCTCGCGGTAATGCCAGCGCCGGATCAGTGCGTGCACCGCTGCAGCCGTCGCGACGTAGACGGTGATCGTCTTCGCGGGGATCACCTTCCTTAACTCGATTTCGAGGTTGGTCGCCAACGGCACCGCCGCCACCACGTGCAAATCGCCTCGCGCAGCGTCCCAACGAATGGGGCACATTCGCAGTCTCTGGGCGAGGTGAACTCCTACTTTCTCGACCAGCGCGAGTTCGAGCTTGAGCGTGCTCAGCTTGTCCGACTTGACGAATCGGGTGCTGTAGAACTCAGCGAAGATCCGAAGAAAATCGCCTTCCTTCACCAGGTTGAGGTTGAGCAGTGCGTTCGAGAGCAACCCACCCTGCGCTTGCTGGAAAGTGCGGGCGACCTCGAGCCCCACGCTGTCGATCAGCCCGCTGGCTCGTAGCGGGTTCGCGATTACCGTGTCGGATTCTCCAGCCACAGGCATCCCCACCGGGCTCGAGTCTAAGAGCGGGTCACGGTGCGACGCGATCGAAATGAAAGCGCACACCCTGCTCTGGCAGCACACCCTTGAGCCCATTGGGAATCCGCCAGTACTGGCCGGTTGACGTCAGGGCCACCAGTTCGTACTCGCCCGCAGGTGGCTGGCCAAGCGGCGTGATCACGTCTGGCTTTCCCACCCGCGACACCACTTCTTGAGCCTGGGGCACGACGTACCCTTGGATCCGATCGACGACTACCACCGCGGTAACCGAGCCATTGAGCGCACTCAGAAAGGGCGCAGGATTGAGAATCACCGGAACCACCACCGTCGCCCCCACTTTCACCTGGCCCGGGCGCGGAACGAACCGCAACAGCAGCTGCAACGACAAATCGGGCACTGAGTCTTTGTTCGCGTCGTCGGGTCGACCGTCTTTGTCTGCGTCTACCAGGCCGATTGGAAAACCAATCTTCCTCGGGTCGAGCCGCTTCCCAATGTCGTCCGCCAGCAGAGTCAGGGCAGTGGTCGCATTGGGCTGCGCGTCGAGCACGACGTCCTCGCCGACACCCTCGAGTCGAAATCCAGGCGGCTCTCGGAGAACCAGCGAATCGAACTTCACGGTCTCGAGGTGTGACCTGCCGGGTTGAAGGTTGAGCTCGACGCCCCCGCTGGTGCGATCTGCCGCGCCAGGTTGGGCAAGCACGTCAATCTGGGGGTCGAAGTTGCCATCAACGTCGAGCAGCGCCCAAAGCCGGTATGGATTGGGGCCGACTTGCGCGAACACATAAGAGTGGTCGCCCTCGAGCCTTCGCAGCGCACTCGCCACGCTCGCGTATTTCGGAACCGCAGGAGCGCCGGGGAAGCCCTGCCCTGGCGGATAAAGGAAAAGCCACACGTCGCCATCGAAGCCGTCAACCACACCGTGAAGGCGCGCTGGTTTCGACAACTCTGGCTCTTCGTCTACCCCGCGACACCCAGCGATCATCAGCACCACAAGGACCAGGCGTTTCATCTGCCGCGCACTCTACCCTTGGAAAGTGCGCGCGCTGACGCTATTGACCCGCGCGATTGACACGGGAGTCAACAACATGAAGATGTCAGAAGCCGTCGAAGAGCTT
The DNA here is from genome assembly GCA_031406375.1 of Archangiaceae bacterium. Classification (GTDB taxonomy): domain Bacteria; phylum Myxococcota; class Myxococcia; order Myxococcales; family Myxococcaceae; genus JAGSPQ01. The sequence goes on from JANOHG010000837.1 coordinate 5,344, forward strand.
GCTCGTCGCAAGGCCCGCGCTGAACAGATGGGGGGCAAAGATCGCGTCGAACGGCAGCGTTCGCGCAACAAGCTCGACGCGCGCGCGCGCTTGGCTTTGTTGTTTGATCCCAACACCTTCGAAGAGTTCGGAGCGCTCGCGTCCAATAACGGCGAAACGCTTGAAGAGGAGGACCCCAGCAAGCCCACCCCCGCCGACGGCGTCATCACCGGCATCGGTGAGATCAACGGCCGTTCGGTCGCCGCGGTGATCTACGACTTCACCGTCTATGGAGGGTCGATCGGCGAAATTGGAGAACGCAAGGTAACCCGCCTGCGCGATCTCGCTCTGAAGAACCGGCTGCCGATCGTCTGGCTGATCGACTCGGGCGGCGCTCGTCTCGACGCGGGCTCAGGAGTCGACCCGCGCCGCATCGCTGGCTTTGCCGACACCGGTTACCTGTTTCGCGAGCAAGTCGTGCTCTCGGGTGTGGTGCCGCAGGTCGCCGCAATGGTCGGCCCGGGTGCCGCAGGCACCGCCTACATCCCGGGCCTCGCGGATTTCGTACCGATGGTGAAAGGAACCAGCTCGATCGCCATCGGGGGCCCGTACCTCGTCGAATCGGTGGTCGGCGAAAAGGTCAGCGAAGAAGAGCTGGGCGGCTCGAAAGTTCATAACGAGATCTCGGGGGTGGCCGATGCCGAGTACCCCGACGACGCGACGTGTCTGGCCGCGATCCGGGAGTACCTGTCGTTCTTTCCCTCGCACTGCGACGAAGCGCCTCCGAGGTTGCCGACCAACGACCCTGCCGATCGCCGCGATGAAGATCTTCTCAAGATCGTCCCTGAGAATCCGCGGCAGGCGTTCGACATGCACAAGATCATCTTGAGCCTCGTCGACGATCGAAAGTTTTTCCCGATGAAGCCGCGCTGGGCGCGCAACCTGATCACCGGCCTGGCACGCATCGACGGTTACCCGTTGGGCATCGTTGCAAACAACTCGATGTTTTACGGCGGCATCCTCGACGTCAACACCTCAGACAAGGCGGCCCGCTTCATCAACCTGTGCGACGCGTTCAACATTCCGCTGTTGTTCCTTCAGGATGTGCCGGGTTTCATGGTCGGAACCAAGGTGGAACAGGCGGGGATCATTCGCCACGGCGCGAAGATGCTCTACGCGGTGAGCTCGGCGACCGTTCCGAAGTTCACCGTCGTGATCCGAAAGGGTTATGGCGCTGGCTACTACGTGATGAACGGTCGCGCGTACGAGCCTGATCTGATTGTCGCATGGCCGCAGTCCGAGATCGGCGTGATGGGCCCAGAAGGAATGGTGTCGATCGCTGCGAGGAAGCTGCTGCAGGGCATCGAGGATCCGGCCACCCGCGAGACGATGAAGAAAGAAATGTCGGCCCAGCTGCGCGCCCACATCAGCATCTATCGCACTGCAGCGATGGGAATGATCGACGACGTCATCGATCCGCGTGACACCCGGCGAAGCCTCGCGCGCGCACTCAAGCGCACCCGAAACAAACGGGTCGAACGCCCGCACCGTCGGCGCGAAATTTCTCCGGTCTAGAAACGACGATCGAATCAGGTCAGTCGAAGCAGCTCACGCGCCTGTTGCGGACTCGCGAGCACCCGTCCCTTCGCCTTCGCCCGCTTCGCCGCTTCAGCGACCAGCTCGTAGTTGCCCTTCGCGAGCACACCCTTCGACAAATAGATGTTGTCTTCGATGCCAACGCGGGCGTTGCCACCGCGTTCGGCCGACAGGTCGACGAAGGGAAGCTGATGGCGACCCATCGCAGCGCAGGTCCAGGTGGAACCTGCTGGCACGTAGCCGCGCAGAAAATCCAGCGCTTCGGGGCGCGCAGCCAGAGCGCCGCCGACGCCAAGCACGAAGTCGAAGTGCGCGGGGAAAGCGATCATGCCGTCTTTCTCGAGCGCGTACGCCTCATCGACCATGCCCGCATCAAAGCATTCGATCTCGGGCTTCAGACCCAGCGCCTTAATCCGCGCGGCGATGTCGCGCACCAACGGCCGGGGATTCCAGAACACGTCGTCCCCGAAGTTCACCGTGCCCGTCGTCAGCGTCGCCATATCTGGGCGATCGCTTCCCGTCAGGAGCAAGGGGCCACACCGTTCGTCAACGCTCATCCCCACTGCGCCGCCGGTCGACACCTGAATCAAGATGTCACACTTGCTGCGAATCGCGCGGATTGCCGCCCGGAACAGCTCAGTGTCCTGGCTCGGCTTCCCGTCAGGGGTGCGCACGTGAATGTGCACCATCGAAGCTCCGGCTTCGCGGCACTTCGCGGCGTCCTCGGCGAGCTCGTCGGCGCTGATGGGCAGCGCGGGAGTCTGTTCGCGCGTCACCTCGGCGCCCACCATCGCCGCGGTGATCACCATCGGCTCGGCGGCCCTCACGCTTTTGATCCCCGCTGCTTCTCCATCGGGGTCACACAGGTGCCCCTCGCGCGGCAGACCAGAATCGGAGGGTCGAGAATCTCAGCCGCCGACTCGTTGATCTGCGGCGCCGCACGAATCACCTTTCGTGCCTCGAACGTCATCTGGCGGCTCGTCCTGCCTACCTTGACGATCGAACCCTCGGCCTCGATGAAGTCCCCCGCGTAAACGGGAGCCATGAACTCGACCAGGTCATAGGCGCGGAACAAGCCCTCATCACCGTCCAGCCGAATCAACAGCTCGGTCGCCACATCACCGAAGAGCCCCAGCAGGCGGGCTCCATCAACGAGGTTGCCTCCGTAGTGCGCGTCGTGGTTACCCATTCGCACCCGCAGCACCGCCTTGATCGCGGGCTGGGGTTGCTCATCGAGCGTCATTGCGGCTCTCCTTCCCAGTGGGTTCCGCGGTCTTCCTTTCCCATTCGTTGCAGCACCTGATGCACGACGAAGTTCGCGACATCCGACGGCTTGGTTCCGGCACCGAAGCCTGCGTCGAACCCGAGCTCGAGTGCCAGCTTGTGATCGACCCGAGGCCCACCCAACAGCAAGGTCATCTTCTGGTGGATGCCAGCCTTCTTCGCCTCTTCGATGAATGCGCGCGAGTTGTCTTTGTGGACATCGCGTTGGGTGACCACTTGGCTGACCAGAATCGCATCGGCGCTTTTCTCTTGCGCACGTCGAATCAGCTCGGCGTTCGGCACCTGACTGCCCAGGTTGAACGCCTCGAACCACGGATAGCGCTCGAGCCCGTAGTCACCCGCGAAGCCTTTCATGTTGAGAATCGCATCGATCCCGACAGTGTGCGTGTCGGTGCCCGTGCAAGCACCGAACACCACCACCCGGCGCGCGATCTTCTCTTCGATCAGCTTATTGAGTTCGTCAAATCCCAGCTTCTTGATCGCCAGCTCGGGGACGTCGATCTCTGCGTAGTCGATCGTGACCGACGTGTGCACGTAGGCAATGAAGAAGGTGTAGTTGTCTGCCGCGCGTTCAGCGGCGGCGACCTTGACGTCGGTGAATCCGAGCCGGGTGCAGAAGATTTGCGCAGCCTCTTTCGCCTTCTCAGACAGCGGCACCGGCAAGGTGAACGAGATCTGCACCACTCCGTCGTCGCGGCGATCTCCATAGGGACGAATGAGCTGGCGGGTCATCGATCAACTCCCGTACGAAATAGATCCGACGATCGCCTTCAGCACCGCGCCGAAGCGTACGGACTTGGCGCTCTTCGAGCTCATCGACAGCACCCACTTCGTCTTCCCGTTGCACCCCACGTAGGTCACGGTCGACACTCTGTTCTCATCTGTTTTTCCTGCGTCGGGTGGGCCGACGAAGTCGTTGATCACCTTGCGTACCGCAGGTTGGCCACCGATCTTCGCGGTGTCCCAACCACCTTTCCCCAACTTCTCGAGCAGCTGATCCAGACACTCTTGGGCTGGGCGATGGGGGTCGACGCGAAACACCGTCAGTTCCATCTGCGCTTGCATTCCCGGCGATTCCCAGTGCCTTCCATCGGACGCTTCGGTGACAACCCAGCCCGCTGGCGCCTTGAGCGTCAATCCCCCCACCTTCGTTGCAGTCAGCGAATCGGCGGCCGACAGCAGCAGGGCAGTAAGGATGTATGCGTTCAAATCGCCTCCAGCATTTCCAAAAACGGATTGAAGTACTCGGGCGACTTCTCAATCACGCCATCGAGACCCTTACCGCCTGTCTCCGTTCGCTTCACGTCTCCAAAGCGGCCCTTGCCAATCGCGGCCACCATTCCATCTCGCTGACACTCTTCGAGCAGGTTCAGCGCTTCGCCGAACACGAAGCGCGCACGGTTGGCGATCTTGCCGTCTTCGCGCACCACGAACTCGCCGTCGATGCCCCGCGCAGCGCGATGAATGTATGATGGCGATTGCGGCGAGTATGCCACGGGTCAATGCCAGCCGATGACTGCCGCGGAAATGATTCGCTAAGCCCAGTCATGAATCGCGTCCTGCTGCGATCGCCAGCGTTGGGG
>JANOHG010000867.1:0-3045 GCA_031406375.1 Archangiaceae bacterium
AGTCCTTCCTGAAGTGTCGCCACCGTCGGCGAAGACGATGACGCCTCCCTCGACGGGGTGAAACGGAAGGCTGCGGCCGCGCCAGAGCTCCGAGATCATACGCGTCTTTCGCGCCTGCCATTTTGAGCACACATTTGAAGATTTGCGGGAGGACGTGCGGCACCAGCGTCTGAGTCATCAATCCCGGCGGGTAGCGAATCGCGAAGGTGCATGCGTACTGTTTCGCAAGCGCCAGCGCCGATCCTGCCTGACGCCCCAGTGGCCCTGCCCAAGCATGTACCTTTGTGTCGCAGATGTTTGTCGCCCGATGGCGGGTGGCGGAACGGAGCTGGTCGTGCTCACCATCGCCGCCGATTCAGATGACGCGACGTGGACGGGAAGCACCGAACACGTGATGATCGAGAATGGCGGTTTTCTTCTGCAGATCGGCAACGACGCACGGAAGCCAACGGCAGGACTGCGCTTCTCAGTCCCTCTGCCGCAGGGCAGTCAAGTGCTCGACGCCAGACTCGAGCTGCAGCTGCTCAACCTCACCGACACCGCGGGTTCGACGGTGCGAGTCCAGGCCTGGAACAGCATCGCGGTGCCTCCCTTCAGCAACACACATGTTCACCCAGCCGAGCTTCACGCTTCGGGCAACCTTTCGACGACGTCGATTGGCGGTCTATCCGCGGTGTGGGGCACGACGGTGAGCGACGATCTGAGCCCGCTGCTTCAACCGCTCATCATCATGTCCGAATGGTCGAGCGGCACGTACGTTGGCTTCGTGCTGACAGCGGATCAGATCGCGCAGCGGCGTGCGACGAGAATAGTCCGTGGAACGAGGTCAGATGCAGCCTGGCGGGAGGGATTAGCCACAGCAGGCGTCGGACCCACTGCTCGGAGGTCTGCACCAGCGTGACGTCCTTCTTCGTCTCGTAGGAGTACTTCCCGTCGTCGCGGCGCGAGAGCCGGGACCTCGCGCTCCACGGGAACTGCGGTCCACGAGAACGACCGGGACTCGTTGTCCAGGCTCTGCAGGTATGCTTCATGGTGCTGGTGACCACCAAACGCACCAAAGCTCGTCGCGCGGTATCAGCGCGCGCGGTTGTTGCTGCAGAACTGTGAAGGTTGACCGAGCTGAAGGTGCGGCATCGCTAAGGGAGGTCAAACGCCTGGCTTGACCGGTAGCTGCAGTGGCGCGCTCTCTCATCGATTGATACGTTCCTCATCGATGGATACGACGAACCCAAAAGATTGTTCGGCACTGGACTTGCGACCATTGTGGAAGGTCGCTTATCCCAGCTATGGCCCATACTGGGACGCTGCTATTCAGATGGGCATTGATGTCGCGCAGCTTGAATACAACATTTCGCTGACCACGACCGAGCGGTTGCTACAGCACGAAGAGATGAGTCGAACCTTTGAGCTCATTCACAGTGCGGCCCTCTCAAAACAGCGCTGAACTGCTTCGGCGGCTGCTTGATTCAGAAGTCGAGTTGGTGGTGATCGGCGGCATTGCTGCGATCGCATGGGGCTCTCAACAGTTCACCAAAATTCTCGACATCACCGCGTCGTTCACCCGTGAGAACGTCGAACGATTGATGAACGTGGTTCGTCCACTTGAGCCACATTTCTACCAAACGATCGGCAAACCGCCAGTCAACCGTACGGCGCAGGATCTGGCTTCGTTCAAGAATCTCTACTTTCAGACCAACCTCGGCATCATCGACATTCTCAGTTCAGTTCCTCCGATTGGTGATTACCGGCTGGTTGCCGCACGCTCGAAGGAGGTCGATGTCTTCAATCGGCGGTGCCGGGTGATTGCGCTGGACGACCTCATCGCAGTGAAGGCGCACGTCGCGCGGCCTAAAGACAAGCTCGTTGAAGCAGAATTACGAGCGATTCGTGATCGACTCGGCTTCGAGTGAGGTCGGTGGTCAACCGGGCGCTTGAACGGGTACTTCGAGCTGTCGCGGTGAATCGCCTGCGCGCGCTCGCCCGCGCCGATCGAGATCGCCTGGGAGAACGAGAGCTGGAACCGCGCGCACTGTGGTCCGAGCACGCGATCGATCACGCTCATCACCAGCGGGCTCATCGCCAGCGCGCCGCACGCCTTCGACTTGCGGATCAGCGCCGACGTGCGCAGCGTCTTCATTCCGGTGAAGGCGTTATTGCCCGGCGGGCTCTTGTCCACCGGCCGCTCGAGCCGCACCATCACCGTGAGAACCCAGACGTTGACGAAGAAGTTGAAGGCGTCGCCCCGCTGCCGCGGCGTAGAGGCTCTCTTTGGTGCGCAACGTCGAGCTCGCGCCCGCCCACGCGCCCGTCAACATCAGCACCCCCGCGCCCAGGAAGGTGAGGTTCGAGGTGCCCAGCTGAACGAGGAGCGTCACCGAGGTGAAGAACAGGTACACCCCGGCGAGCACCACGTGCAGCATGAGTCGGACCGTCGACATTGCAGGGACAACGGCCGACCGCTGTCCCCATTTCATCACCCTGACAGCAAATGCTCAGTCGCGAAGGCAGCCGGGGCGAACGGTCAACGTGCCGCCGCCCACCACCACGCTCTCGACCGGGAACGCCCCGAAGTCTGCGGCGCCCCGCACCAGGGCGTCGAGGGCGCTGCCGACGGCAATGCGAATGGCGGCATCTCCGTTGAGTTTCTCTGTGATGGCGGCAGCGATGCCCGCTTCGGCGCTCGCGGCATCAGAGCCGTCCACCCCACCCGTGAAGGTGGCGTTGGCGGTGGTGTAGATGACCTTGCCGTCGCGCGTGTCGAGGTGAAAGCGGATCTCGGCGCGGGGCATCGTGAAGTCGATCGTTCTGCCGTCGATGCTGCTGCAGAAGCCGTTACGAATGCAGTTCATCCGAATCTCGGGGCCGGTCGCTTCGAAGTTGATGCGCAGCACCAGTTCGTCGCCTTCGACGCGCAGCCCCAGCGTGCTCGAGCGCATGTCATCGATGTAGACGGTCATCGGATCGCTGCGGGTAGGGGCGACGCTGAAGGTCATCGTCGAGGTGGTGCCGTCGTCTGCCCGCTGCGAGATGAACGAGGCGTTGGGC
>JANOHG010000873.1:0-5519 GCA_031406375.1 Archangiaceae bacterium
TGTGTATGGATTGCTCGCAGTGTTGTTCAAAATTCCGCAGGCGCAGAGCATCGCGCGGAAGGTTCAAGGGCGCAGATCTGAATAGGTGTTTTGAGCGTCGCGTCACGACGCGCGAGCTGATTGAAACCAGCTTTCGACTTGTGACGTAGAGCGCTATACACCCTCGTCCTCTTCAGAGGATCGGTGGGATTTGGGGCCCATGGGGGGCCATCAATGTACTCAGGAGATACACGATGAAGAAGGGAACGCTGATCGCTGGTGCCGTCGCTTCGATGTTTGCAATGGGCGCCTTTGCTGCTGATCCGCCGGCGGCTGCTGCGAAGGACACCAAAGAGGCTGCGAAGGTCAAGTGTGTTGGCCTGAACGAGTGCAAGGGCAAGGGTGCTTGTGGCGGCGCGGGCAATGCCTGTGCTGGCAAGAATGAGTGCAAGGCCAAGGGCGTCACCCCGACGACCGAGGCCGACTGCAAGGCGAAGAAGGGCACCATCGTCGCCGAAGCCGCGAAGCCTGCACCGGCGAAGAAGTAATTCACCGTCGACTTCTTTCCCGGGCTGGCGCCGCTTTCAGGGTCGCCAGCCCGACTTATTTTCCGGAGCTTTCTCGACATGTTCTCGCGCGTGAATTTGGGGCAGGGCGTCGGCCTGCGAACGAAGCACTACGCGCAGTTCGTCGAAGAACGCCCCGACGTCGCGTGGATCGAAGCGATCAGCGAGAACTTCATGGGTCTGGGCGGGCGGCCGCTGGCAGTGCTCGAGAAGGTGCGTCGCGATCGGCCGGTGGTGTTGCATGGGGTCGGGTTGTCGATTGGTTCGGTTGCGCCGTTAGAGCCCAAGTACCTCGCCGAATGGAAAGAGCTGGTCGACCGGATTCAACCCGCGCTGGTGTCTGACCACCTGTGCTGGGGTGCGCACGGCGGTCGCTACGTGCACGATCTGCTTCCGATGCCCTTCACCGAGGAAGCCCTGCTGCATACGGTTCAGCGCGTGAAGCAGGTGCAAGAGCTGCTCGGGCGACAGATTCTGATGGAGAACGTCTCAAGCTACCTGACCTACCCAAGCTCGACGATGAGCGAATGGGAGTTTCTTTCGGAATTGTCGCAACGCGCCGACTGCGGAATTCTTCTCGATTTGAACAACATCTACGTCAGCGCGCAGAACCACGGGTTTTCTGCGGACGCATACCTCAACGGCGTACCGGTGGATCGCGTCGCTCAGTACCACCTGGCGGGGCACTGGAACCGGGGCGACATTTTGATCGACACCCACGAAGGGCAGGTCAGCGAACCGGTGTGGGACCTCTATCGAAAGGCGGTGCGCCGCTTCGGCGAGGTGCCGACCCTGATCGAATGGGATGAGGGCGTTCCTGGGCTTGAGGTGTTGCTCGCCGAAAGCGCCAAGGCGAGACAGGTTGAAGCCGAGGCGTCGCGATGAACCTGGCGCAGCTACAGTCGGCTTTGTTCTCGCTGGTGACCGCGGATCGCGAAACGAAGGTTGTTGCCGAAGAGTTCGTTGGCAGTGGGGTGCTCAGCGCCGAAAAAAGGGTGCACATCTACGCTTCGATGTACGTCGCTCGCACCCAGGATTCGATTCGGGAGGACTTCCCCAAGGTCACCCAGTTGTTGGGTGAGGCGTTCGTCCCGACGGTAAGCGCCTACGTCGCCCGGTACCCTTCGACGCATTTTTCGCTCTCGATGCTCGGCCGCGAGTTCCCGCGGTTCCTGCGTGAGAGCTCGTCGGTCAGACTGGCGGATCTTGCGCAGCTCGAATGGATGCACTCGGTCGTCTTCACCGCGCGCGACTGCGAGCCAATGCCGAGCCGGGTGCTGGCGGGAATCGATCCGACGAAGTTCGCCGACGCACGCCTCGAGTTTATTCCAGCGCTGCAGCTTGCGTGGCTGACCCACGATGTGCGGTCGCTGTGGCGCGCAGTCGAAGACGGTGAGGCGGTGCCAGAGGTCGAGCCCGGCAAGACTGCGCTGCTCGTGTGGAGAAAAGAGCACGAGGTGTTTCACGTCGCGCTCGAGCACGACGAGGCGATGGCGATTGAAGCGCTTGCGCAGGGCGGGACGGTAGGCGGCGCCTGCGAGGCCTTCGCAGAGAGACCAGACCCCGCCGCGGCAGCCTTCAAGGCGATTGGCAGCTGGTTTTCCGAGAGCATGGTGTCGCAACTGGTGCTGTGACGTAAGAAGTCCGAAATGCGCTTGGGCTTCTTGGTTGCTCTGAGTTCGTGGCTGAGTTTCGCGGGCGAACGTCGGTCGGGTGCCGGTGCCGATTCGCTAAAAAAGGGGCCTCGCGCGGCCGCAACGAATAACCCCTCTTCCTACGACTGTGGCGGGAGGCGAGACGAAGCGCTAAGCCGCGCTCAACTTTTTCAAAGAGGCCCACATTGAAGCCGATCTTCGCCGCCGTTCTCTTTGCAGCCGCGAGCGCTTGGGCCCAAACGCCTGAAGCCGCAGACGCGGGCACCGGCAACCTTGCCAGCTCTGCTCCCAAGAACGTGACCACTGCCGTTTCGGCGCCAACGACGCAGTCCATCGGGTGGTGGCGACACTTCAAGCCGTTCGGTTACGCAAAAGTGGGCGTTTTCTACACTCTGCCTACCCGAGACGAGCAGATCCCTGGCGGAAATGGCGGCTTCCGAATGGTCGCGCTTCGTTTGGGGACCATCTTCCAGCCAATCGAGGATCTCGAAGTTGTCGCGTCAATTGAAGGCGCCGCTGCGCAGGTGCGGCCCGAAGATCCGACCAGCGGCTCGCGCGTCGTTCAGCTCCGCGACGCGTATGCCGAGTACGCCGTCTGCAGCGGCCTGCTGATTCGCGCAGGTCAGTTCAAAGCGCCGTTCTGGGGCGAGAGCCTGCTGAGCGACAGCCAGCTGCCGTTCATCAGCCGGTCGGTGATCAGCGAGGGCTACACCGCGCCTGAGTTCGCAGGGCAGCGCGAAGGCCTGACCCTCGATCGCCAGGTTGGAGTGCAGCTGTCGTCGCGCCGGCTCGGCAGCAAGGCGATCGGCTTCAAGTACGCGCTCGCGGTCGTCAACGGCAACGGCGCCAACCAATTGCTCAACGACAACAACTCGGTGGCGCCGGTCGGTCGGCTCGAACTCGAGCTGTTCAGCCATCTCACCCTCGGCGTCAACGGCTTCTACAACTCGAAGGCAGAAGGCGTTCGCCCGAATCGTTTGATCTCAAACCAGATTGGCTACGGAGCCGACGTGGCTGCCGAAGCGCTGGGCTTCAGCATCCTCGTTGGTTACGTCGCCCGTTCCACCACCTACCCGTCGACCGCGCTCACCGCTGACACCTCGACGGGGATTCTCGGGCAGATGCGCTACCTGAACGAGCGCACCGGGCTTTCGGCAGGAGTCAGGTTGGCGCTGTTCGAGCCGAGCGTGGCGGATCTGAGCGACAACGTGACCGAGGTGAGCGTGATGCTCAGCTGGCAGCTCAAGGCGGCGCCCTTGCGGGTCGTGCTTCAGTACACGCACCGTGAAGAGGTCGCTGGGGTCTCCGTTCCCAACGACGCGGTCGATGCGATGCTCCAAGCCACTTGGTAGAGGTTCCATTTCGATGAAAAAAGCGCTCGTCCTCGTCGTATTCGTTTGCGTCTCATGCAGCAAAGCCCCCGCGCCGGCGAGCGCGGTGAAGACCACTTCGCGGGCCGAATTGATTGGAGGCAAGCGCGCGCTGGGCGAAATCGGCGACTACAAGCTTTCGAACGGCATCATTCACGCGTTGATTCAAGACGTCGGTTTCTCGCGGGGCTTCGGCGCCTTCGGTGGATCGCTGATCGACATCGACCTGGTACGTGCAGGAAAGAGCTCGAGCACTCACGGGCCGGTCGGCAACGACTACTTCACCGAGATGTTTCCCGCGTTCTTCTTGCAGGCGGTTGAACCCACCAAGGTCGAAGTCGCGGCCGACGGTACAGACGGCAACGCGGCGATCATTCGCGTGAGTGGCGAAGGCGGCGACTTTCTTTCGCTCGTCAACAGCATCAATGATCTGCTGATTCCGAATGTGAGGACGCAGTACTCGGTCGACTACATCCTCGAGCCGGGCAAGCAGTACCTGAAGATTGTCGTGAAGCTCACCAACGTCGACATCCGCGACGCCCAGTTCCCGCTCGCGATCCCGTTCGGCTTCGTCACGCTGCTCGGCGAAGGCCAGAAGTTGTTTGTTCCTGGGCAAGGTGGTTTCGACCTGCGTTTCTTCCTCGAGGACGTCGTCTACAAGCGCGAGAGCAAGCTCGAAGCGCTTCCCGGAGCCGTCAGCTCGATGTGGGCGACCGAAGGCAGTGGCGTCAGCTACGCGGTCGCGGCAAGCCCCCGCGGCGCGAACTACATGGCGACCAACCCCACGTTCTACGAGGGCGCGAAGCCTGATTCGCTGTTCATTCCCGTTGCCTACTCGAGCTTCCTGGGAAGCTATTGGGCAAAGCCGCCGCCCACCATCGCGCCGAAAGACAGCTTTTCGTACACCGCCTATCTCGCGGTGGGCAGCGGCGACGTCGCGAGCGCGCAGAAGGTCATCTACGCAATTGCCGATGAAGGCGGACGCAAGCCGACGAAGACCGGGACGATCAGCGGCCGCGTCACCGAAGCCGGCACCGGCAACCGTCTGGGCGGAGTCTCGGTCGTGTTCGAGGACGACAAGCAGAATTTCTTGAGCCAGGCGCGCACGCTTGACTCTTCGGGTGTCTTCACCGCGCAGGTGCCTCCGGGAATGTACCGGGTGATCGCCAGTGACTCGATTCGGCAAACCACGATCAGCGATGGCTTCGTCGAAGTGAAAGTCGATGGGATGGCTGAGGTCAACGTCGTGCTTCCGCGCCCCGCGATGCTCGAGGTGAGCGTGCGCGACAACCTCGGGCGCCCGCTTCCGTCGAAGATTTCCATCGAGGCCACCTACGAGCAGACGGGGGCCGCACCCCCGCGAAAGTTCCTCTACGATTTGAAGGTCGGCGATCGCTACCGGGTGTCCGATCTCATTCCCGACGGGCCCGACCAGGAAAGCCGGCGGTTCCTCGAGCGCGTCCTGTTCGCGCACCACGGCAGCGTGGGCAAGGAGATCAAGCCGGGTCGATACAAGGTCTACGCGTCGCGCGGAATCGAGTACTCGCTCGATTCGAAGGAAATCGAGCTGATCGCAGGGAAGACCGGGCGCCTCGACTTCGTGCTCACCCAGCAGATGGATACTCCGGGCTGGGCGAGCGCCGACTTTCACGTTCACTCGGCGAACTCGGTGGACTCCGACATGGCGCTGCCCGACCGCGTCGCCAGCTTCGCGGTCGAGGGGGTGGATCTCGTCACCAGCACCGATCACAACTTCGTCACCGACTTCGCGCCCACCGTCGAAGCGCTCAACCTGAGCGATTGGCTGCATTCGACCATCGGCCTCGAGCTGACCACCCTCGAGATGGGCCACTTCAACGCCTTCCCGGTCAAGGTTGATCCGGGTCCGGTCACCCACGGCAGCTTCCGTTGGTTTCGTCGTCCTCCCGGTGAGCTGTTCGCGCAGCTGC
>JANOHG010000907.1:0-4642 GCA_031406375.1 Archangiaceae bacterium
GCTCAACATCACCGAAGAGCACATGGAATCGCTCGACCGTGACGTGCGCACGTCCCTGCGGCGGATCAAGAAGGTCGAAGAAGACGCGGGCATGGAGATCGTCCTGCTGCGCGAGAAGTACGAGGCGATTCGGGTGGGCGAGCGCCGGGCCGAGCGCGCGAAGAGCGAGCTGGTCGAGGCCAACCTGCGCCTGGTGGTGTCGATCGCCAAGAAGTACACCAACCGCGGCCTGCAGTTCTTAGACCTGATCCAGGAAGGCAACATCGGCCTGATGAAGGCCGTGGATAAGTTCGAGTACAAGCGCGGATACAAGTTCAGCACCTACGCGACGTGGTGGATTCGACAGGCAATCACCCGCGCGATCGCCGATCAGGCCCGGACCATTCGCATTCCGGTGCATATGATTGAGACGATCAACAAGCTGATCCGCACCAGCCGGTACCTGGTTCAGGAAATCGGACGCGAGCCGACTCCGGAAGAGATCGCCGAAAAGATGGAGCTGCCGCTGGACAAGGTCCGCAAGGTCCTCAAGATCGCCAAAGAGCCGATCTCGCTCGAGACGCCGATTGGCGAGGAAGAAGACTCGCACCTGGGCGACTTCATCGAGGACAAGACGCTGGTCAGCCCGTCCGACGCGGTGATCAACATGAATCTCGCCGAACAGACCCGAAAGGTTTTGGCGACGCTGACGCCGCGCGAAGAGAAGGTGCTTCGGATGCGGTTTGGCATTGGCGAAAAGTCCGACCACACGCTTGAAGAGGTGGGGCAAGACTTCGAGGTCACCCGCGAGCGCATTCGGCAGATCGAAGCAAAGGCGTTGCGAAAGCTGCGGCACCCGTCGCGAAGCAAGCGGCTTCGCAGCTTCGTCGAGTCATAAGGTTGAGGGTGGCCGCATGGGCCACCATCACCATGACTGATTTCGAAAAAAGAGTAGCGAAGGTGGTGAAGGCGATACCGCGCGGAAAGACGTTCTCGTACGCGCGGGTGGCGCTGTTCGCGAACAAACCAGGAGCCGCACGAGGAGTCGTGCGAGCGCTTCGGGTGGCCAAGGGCCTACCCTGGTGGAGAGTCATCCGATCAGACGGAACGCTCGCGCCGCAGGTTTCGGAAGAGCAGACGCGAAGGCTGAGGGCTGAAGGCGTGGAGGTGAAGCGGCGCCGGGTGGATCGTTCGGCCCGGGTGACGACGTGAGTCAGCGCTTCTTTAGCTTCACCAGTTGGTCTTTGGCTTTCTCGTAAATGGGATCTGCGCGAGGCGTCAGTTCCATCGCGTGTTCGAAATTCCGAGCAGCGTCATTCGGGCTGCTTTCCTTAAGCTGGAACCCCAACAAGTACGCGGCGCGCGCGCGATCTCGCATCGCGGGCTCGAACTGCGCCAGCTGCGCTTTCACCTTGGCTTGAAGGGAAGCGTCATCCGGAGCCAGCTGGGCCGATTTCCGGAAGAGCCGAATTGCCTCGCCTGGGCGATCTTCCCTAAGCGTGACGGCGCGCTGGAAAAGGTCGTCGGCGTTCCCAACGTCTTCCGCGGGCTCGGCATTGGCGGTCGCGGCGTCGACGACAATCGCCGGCCAAGTCGCGGTTTGAGCCGGAGCCGGCTTGCAGCTGAACAGGGTGCAGGCGAGAGCAAAAATCGCGACGCGCATCGAAGCAGCGTACCGCCAGTTACCGTGTCGCGATCGGCAGTTCTGCAGCGGCTGCGGCTTCCTGCAGCCCCCACTCGAACCAGGTGGGATTTTCAATCAATCGGTTGATGACGACGCGACGCAACCACGGGCGGCGGGCGATCCAGATCAGCCGTGATGCGAGTCGGGCGTAGCTGTTGAACGCTTTCGAAACGGCCCGTTCGTAGGGGGCGAGGCTGGCCGCAGTGGCCTTCGCGGCGAGGGCAGCAGGAAGCACCGCGCCGAACGCAGCGGCGGCAGCAAAACCAAGGCAGAGGCCTTCGCCCGTGATGGCATCGACATACCCCGCAGCATCGCCCAACAGGACAAAGCGATTCTTTACCCGTCGAGCAACGTCGTGACGCAGCGGCCCGGCGCCCCGTACCTCGGAATCAGGCGCGGCTCCTTTGAGCTTCTGGGCGAGCGCAGGAAACCGCGCGAGCAACTCTGAAAAGGCGACCTTGCCGGCGATTGCGCCGTCTTCCCACAAGAACGCGATGCCGACGCGACGCGCGCCTGCAGGGGTGACGTACGCCTCAGCGCCCGCCGCGAAATGCACTTCGACGCGCGGCGCCCAAGGGACGACCGCGAAGTGCTGGCGCAGGCCGAAGCGAACAGCGCCGCGGTGCGGAACTTCGAGCCCTTCTGCTTTCCGCAACGGCGAGTGAAGGCCGTCGGCGGCGACCAGCAGTTGTGCGCGCACCTCGCGGGCGTCGGTCTGCAGTGTCACTGCGTCGTCGTCGATGGTGTGCGATCGCAGCGCGCTGCCTTCGTACAGATCAACTCCGGCCTCGCGTGCGCGATCCGCCATTGCTTGCGCCAGCGCAACGCGTCGAATGCCAAGGCCTCCGGGCGCAGGCAGGCGCCCTTCCACAAAGCGACCGTCTTCCTGCACGTAGCGAATCGCTGAAAAGGGCGAGCAGTCTTCCTCGGGGATTTTGGCCCTGACTCCCATTCGCTCGAGCGCAGCAAGCCCTTGTGGCATCAGGCCTTCGCCACACGCTTTATCAACCGGGATGCTGTGGCGTTCGAGCACGACAACCGAGCACCCCGCGCGGCGCGCTTCGATTGCAGCCGCCAGACCTGCGGGCCCGGCCCCCACGATGGCCACGTCCCAAATCACGTGCGCAACTTTCTTCGGGCATGCGCCAGCGCAGACTTCGCCATCTCTCCTCCAACGAAGAGCAGATTCACCGACCGGGGAGCAGCGAGCGTGCCCTCGAGGTACGCTCGCAGCGCTTCGGCGCGTCGTAGCTTTCCGCTCGACGTCCTGGGCAGCGTCCCAGGAGCGAGCACCTTGACGGTGTGCGGCCGGATACCGGTTCGAGCCACGATGGCGGCGCTGACTTGCTGCACGAGATCATCGGGAGGCGCGTCGGCATGCTCGGCGAGAATCAGCAGTGCCTCGTCGTGGGTGTCGGGTGCGATGAAGCCAACCGCGATGGCGCACCCGGTGCGGACTCCTTGCACCGACTCGAGGCACTCTTCGAATTCCTGGGGTGCGTGATTGGCGCCACGGATAATCACCAAGTCTTTGGTGCGGCCGCACAGGTAGAGCTCGCCTCCGTCGACAAAGCCGAGGTCTCCGGTGTCGAGCCAACCCCCCCGCATTGCGCGTGCGGTTGCATCCGGATTGCCGAAGTATTCTTTCATCACAAAGGGGCCGCGCGCGAACACGTGACCCACCTGCCGTTGCGCCATCACAGCGCCCTGGTCGCCGCGCACCTCGAGCTCACAACCGGGAACGGGGCGGCCCACCGAGACGAGCGCGCGGCTTCCAGGCTGCACACTTCCGCTGGCGGCGAGCGCTTGCGGGTCGACGCGACACACCGATTTGGCGCCCTGCGCAGAGGTGAAACTCACCGCAAGCGCTGCCTCTGAAAGCCCGTAGACCGGCATCAGGGCCTCACGGCGAAATCCGAAGCGACCAAAACGATCGCAGAAGCGATCCATCACCTCGGCAGAGATCGGCTCTGCGCCGTTGAGCGCGTAGCTCCACTGCGACAGATCCACGCCTTCGAGCTCTTCGTCGCGCACGCGTTTAAGGCACAAGCCGTAGGCAAAGTTAGGCGCGGGAGAAATGGTCGCGCGGTGTCGCGAGAGTGCGCGCAACCAGATCGCGGGCTTGGCGAGAAACGCTTCCGGCGGCAGCAACACCAAATCTCCGGGCACGTAGGCCGCGACCAGCAGACATCCGATCAGCCCCATGTCGTGGTAAAGCGGAAGCCACGAGACGCCTCTTTCTCGCGTCCCGGGCTGCTCGACCAACAACGCTTTGAGCGCGGCCAGCTGCGCGATCAGGTTGCCGTGGGTCAGCGCAACCGGCTTGGGATCCACGGTCGACCCGGAAGAAAATTGAATCAGGCCCAGCGAATCTGGAGAGACGTCGACGGACAGCCCGTCACCTTGTTCCATCAGCTCGGCGACCGTCGGGCAGCCGAAGATCGGCCGCGCCAGCTCGATCGCCTTGCCGAGCAGCAGCCGAATGCGGCGATCACTGAGCACGACCTTCGCTGCCGACACCTCGAGCATCCGGTGGGTCATCCGCGCGTACTCATCCATTCGGCCCAGCCGCACCGGGGGATAAAGCGGAACGGGCACTGCGCCTGCGAGCTGCGCACCAAAGAACGCGTCCATGAAGTCGGCGCCGGTGGGCAACACCATCGCGACGCGATCGCCAGGCTGAATTCCAAGACGAACCAACGCCGACGCCATCCTTCGAGCCCGCGCGAACAGCTCGGCCCATGAGAGCCTCGTCTCGACTTCATGGGCATCGACGAAGGTGAGCCCGAACGCGGTCGTCGCCGCGTGGGCAAGCGCCGCGTTCATCGTCGTGAAGGTGAGCGGCGGCAGCGCAGGGCCAACCAGTCGCGCGTTCATGGCGACGGATCCAATTCGGCGACCCGTTGCACGACCAGATTCACCAGGTCTGAAACGGTGATGATTTGCGCGGCTTCTTCTTCCCCGAGCTTCACCCGGAAG
>JANOHG010000916.1:0-5301 GCA_031406375.1 Archangiaceae bacterium
GGGAAGCTCTGGGAGAAGAAGCGGATTCGTCGCTACTACCTCCAGCGCTGGCCCTCGAAGCGAAGCATGACGCGCGTGCGGACGAGGGTGAAGGAGCTGACCGACCGGAGGCGAGGAGGAGTGAAGGACGTCAAAATTCTCATCGACGACCTGAACCCCGTGCTCCGCGGCTGGGGCAACTACTTCCGCACCGGGAACGCGGCCCTGAAATTCAACCAACTCGACAAATACGTCGTCCGAAGGCTGAACATGTTTCGGCTAAAGCGGTACCAGCGACATGTGAAGGCGGGCCAGCGAATCTGCTGGGAGCGGGAAGAGTTTGAAGCCAAGGGACTGCACCGATTGCGTGGAACGATTCGTTATCCGAAGCCGTGCATGCTGCATCGTGAAACCTCAACGGAAAGCCGTGTGCGGGAAATCCGCAGGCACGGTTTGACTGGAGGTGGGGGAACCCGGACCGCGTAAGCGGCACCGGCGCCCCCATCAACCTATGGCCGCTTCCCGATGGGTGTCGCTCCTGGTGCTGGCCGCATGCGCCAACGACGACGCGCTCTACCGCATCGAGCTGCAGTTGGAGCTTCGCGTCGCCGAACAACAGGAGATCGCTCCGGCCCGAGACCCTCCCCAGCGCGAGCTGCACTGCTGAACTCTCACCCAACGACCTCGCCCACCGCTCGCGCCGACGAGCCCGCCACCGCCTTGCCCCAGCCCCTCGCTTCCTCGCGAACACCCCCGCCCTTGGCCGACCTCCTCCTCCCTCGCTCGGCTCTTCCGGCCCAACCCGCGCTGCTCCCACCTACGAAAAGGCCGTTCATCTCTCCTTGAAGTTCGGGGTGAGACGGGGTGTTCTGCCCCGGTGAGCAAGAGAGTTTCAGACGTGGATTCTGGCGAGCTGCCGACGGTCGAACGGCTCGGCAAAGTCTCGACGTCGTCGGTGAGCGAAGACAAAGAGCATCCGCGCGGAACCGCGATTGATCGCTACCTGGTGCTCTCGCGCCTTGGCAGCGGAGGAATGGGCATCGTCTATGCCGCGTATGACGGCGACCTCAATCGGAAGGTGGCCCTGAAGATGCTGCACACCCGCGGCGATCCCGACGGGACCTTCGCTGAGGCGCTGCGCCGTGAAGCCCAAGCGTTGGCGCGCGTGTCTCACCCGAACGTGGTGGCGGTCTTCGACGTCGGCACCTTCAGCGGTGAGATCTACCTCGTGATGGAGCTCGTCGATGGCGTCACGCTGCGCGAATGGTTCGACCACGAGCCGCGCCACTGGCGGCAAGTGGTGCGCTGCCTGGCAGGAGCCGGGCGGGGGTTGTCTGCGGTGCACCAACGCGGCCTCGCCCATCAGGACTTCAAACCGGCGAATGTGCTCGTCGACGGAAATGGCGAGGCGCGCGTCAGTGATTTTGGGCTTGCCCGAGTGGAAGGAACGCGCAGCGACGCGAAGAGCCAACCGTTGCCGGGGCCGACGTTGCTGGGTGGCACGCCGGGGTACATGGCGCCCGAGCAGTGGGCGGGCAAAGCCGCCGACGCGCGCGCCGACCAGTTCGCCTTCTGCGTGGTGCTCTATGAAGGGCTGTACCGCGAGCTGCCCTTCGGTCGAGAGTCGTTGCACGGGCGGCCGGCGCTCGAGATGGCAGCGACCCCCACTGCCACAGCGGTTCCCGTCTGGATTCGCCGCGTCATTCTGCGTGGGCTCAGCCTGCGGCCCGAAGATCGCTTCGAGTCGATGGCCGCGCTGTTGGTGGCGCTCGAAACAGATCCTGCGCAAGCGCGAGGCAAGCAGCTGCGCCGTGCATCGCTCGCGCTCGGAGCGGTGGCTCTGATTGGCTACTACCCTTTGCAACAGGCCTGGAAGCACCGGGGATGTGTGCGAAGCGCAGCGCAGCGGGTCGCCTGGTCGGATGCGCGAATCGACGGGCTTCGCGCGGGGTTCAAGGGTGAGAACGCACGCGTCGAGGCGATGCTGGGGGCGCACGCCGCGCGGCTCGAGCACGAGCTGGTGACGGCGTGCGATGCGGCGCTGCCCGAGGTGTTGACCTGCCTCAATCGACGAAACACCGAGCTTCAGGCATTGACGTCGCTGTTCAGCCGGATTGGATCCGAGGTGGCTGACAAGGCGTTGATCGCCGCCGATGGCTTACCGACGCCAGCGAGCTGTCGTGTGCCGCCCCCGGTCGAGCGTGCGCTCAACCCCGACGAGCCGCTGCGCCAGCAGCTCGCGCAGGGAAAGGTTCTACAGCTGGCAGGCCGCAACGATGAGGCGCTGCCCATCTTCCAGCAAGTGTTCGACGGCTCGGGAGCGGACCTCGAGGCGCGCGCCGAAGCGCTGTTGCTGCTGGGCCAGTCGCAGCTCGAAATGAGCAAGCCGGCCGACGCGAAGAAGACGTTCGCGCGCGCGGTCAACGCCGCCGAACGCGCCGGCAATCTCGAGCTCGCCGCGTCGGCGTGGGCCAGCATGGGTTACGTCACCGGCTCGGGGTTGGATCAGTACGACGAGGGAATCGCTCACCTCGAGCATGCGACTGCGATCCTCGAGCAGCTCGGAAAGCCCGCGTTGCTCTCGGGGTTCACCGAACGGAACGTTGGCCACGTGCTTCAGCGGGCGGGGCGCTTCGAAGAGGCCGCCGCGGCGTACCAGCGGGCGATCGACTTTGGCGAGGCGGGCGAACCCGGGTTGGCGCTGGCGAATGCGCTCACGGGGATGACCGGCGCGCTTCGCCAACAAGGAAAGCTCGACGAAGCCCGACGGACCATCGAGCGCGCGCTGGCGATTCGCGAAGGCAAGCTGGGCCACGAGCATCTGGAAGTGGGCGTGAGCCGCAACGCGCTCGGCAACGTGCTCCACGATCAAGGCGCGATGGAAGCGGCGGCCGACCAGTTCGAGAAGGCGGCGCAGATTTTCGAGAAGCTTCAGGGGCCGAAGAGCCAGCGGCTCGCTTTTGTGCTGTCCAACAAAGGCAATTGTCTGTCGGTGCTGGGCCGCCACGACGAAGCGCTGGTGGTGCTCGAGCGGGGGCTTCGAATTCGCGAAGAAGTGCTTGGGAAGCAACACACCGAGACCGCGATCAGCCACAACTCGCTCGGCTCGGCGGCGATGCGGCGGGGCCAGTGGGCCACCGCGAAGGCGAGCTTCGAGCGCGCGCTGGCGATTCACGTCGGCCGAGGTCCTGAGCACCCCTCGGTGGCGCTCACCAATCTCAACCTCGCAGGGGCGCTGCTGGCCAGCCGTCAACCCGAAGAGGCGATCGCCGCGCTCACCCGGGCGATGACGGGCATCAAGAAGGTGGCCACCGGCGTTGAGCGGCTCGAGACGCTGTGGGGCGTGGCGCGGGTGGCGCAAGGGAAGACTGCCGAGAGCTTCGCCCACTTCGACAAGGCGCTCGCAGGCGAGAAGCCAGCCGATGCCGTGGTGCTCGAGGCGCGCGTGGGTCGCGGGCGCGCTTTTGCTTCGATGGGAAAAACGACCGAAGCGATGGTTGACCTCGAGGCGGCGCTCGCAAGCGTCCGCGACGTGGTCGAAGCTCCCGAGCAACTGGCCGAAGGGCAGCTGGCGCTGGCAGAGCTGCTCGAGAAGACGGATCCGAAACGTTCGGGCGAGCTCGCGCAACGCGCGCGAACCTTCTACCTCAAGGCCGATGACAGAGCCGCCGAGGCCACTCGGGCGACCGCGGTGATCGACCGCGTGAAAGAATAGGCCCATGGAAGACGCTACCCGGACCCGCCTGCCCTGGCCGTCAGACGCAATCGGCGACGCGCTGCTCTACGTCCTCGACGGTGACGGCTCGCAGGTCGTGAGGCTGCCGATCGAGGGCGAGCTCGTCGTCGGTCGCTCAGCCGAGTGCGGGTTGCGGGTGCGCGACGAAGGAGCATCGCGCGCCCACGCCCGCTTCGTCGTGACACGCAGCGGAGTTACGGTTGAAGACCTGGGCAGTCACAATGGGACGCGGGTGAACGGCCAGCTGCTGACCGCCCAAAGGGTGCTCGCGCCTGGAGACACCGTCACCTTTTCGGACGTGGTGATGGTGCTGCGGGGCAGGGCAGCGCCCGCCGCGGTTCATTCGGTGCTCGAGTTCAACCAGCTGCTCGCGCGGCTCGAGGAAGAAGTCGCCCGGTCGCAGAAGTACGACCGCGCGCTCTGCGTCGTGGTGGTCGAGACGACGCTGCCGCGCCAGGCATTCCAGACGCTGCCCACGCTGACAGAGATTCACTGCTCAGCCTGGCATGGAGACCAGCAGGTGCTGGCGGTGTTTCCCGAGCTCGAAGGTCGGGCCGCGCTCGAGGCGACCGAGCGGGTGCTGCAAGCCGTGTGCGGAATCGACTCGAAAGCCAAAGGCGGGTTTGCAGTCTTCCCGGAAGATGGGGTCGATGCTTCCTCGTTGTTACTTGCGGCGCGCGCAGCCGCAGCGATTTCCGAAGAAGGGGAGCTCGCAGGGGCAGACGCAGCGGTCAAAGAGCTGGCGTTTGGATCGCGAACGGCGATCGTCGCCGACCCGTCGTTGTTGCGCGTGTATGACTTGCTCGCGCGTCTCGCCAAGAGCAACTTGCCGGTGCTGTTGCTCGGCGAAACTGGCTCGGGCAAAGAGCACGCGGCCTACGCCGTTCACCACGGAAGCCCCCGGGCAGGCGGCCCCTTCGTCGCACTGAACTGCGCCGCGATCGCCGAGACGCTGATCGAGAGCGAGCTGTTCGGCTATGAGAAAGGGGCCTTCACCGGCGCGGTGGGCCCAAAGGTCGGGCTGCTCGAGTCGGGCGAAGGCGGCACTGTCTTCCTCGACGAAGTCGCCGAGCTGTCATTAGGCGCTCAGGCGAAGCTGTTGCGCGTGCTCGAGACCGGAAACGTGCTGCGCGTCGGCGGGGTCAAAGAGAAGGAAATCTCGATTCGCCTCGTCGCGGCCACGCATCGAAACCTGGACGAAGAGGTGAAGGCGAAGCGGTTTCGACAGGATCTGTTTTTCCGGCTCTCGGCTTCCATCGTCCATCTGCCTCCGCTGCGCGAACGGTCGCGCGACGTTTCGGTGTTGGCGCGGCGTTTCCTCAGTCAGGCTTGTGCTGTCGCAGGTCGGCCTGGGTTGGCTCTTTCTGCAGCGACACTGGCGGCGTTCGCGCGCTACGACTGGCCAGGCAACGTGCGCGAGCTGAAGAACGCGATGGAGTACCTCGCCGCGACGGTGACTTCCGGGGTTGTCGAGCCGGTAGATTTGCCTCAGCGAATCTCAGGCCGCGCGATGGCAGCCGCCCAAGCGCCCGTTCAGCCCGGGCCGGGAACCCCCGCGTTTCGGCCGCTGCTCGAAGAGATCGCCG
>JANOHG010000938.1:0-2707 GCA_031406375.1 Archangiaceae bacterium
GTCATCACCTCGACCATCGGTTGGTCCTCGGTGATCTCATCGCCAGGCTTGACCAACCACTTGACGATCTCACCTTCGACGACGCCTTCGCCGATGTCAGGAAGCTTGAAGTCGTAGAGCGCCATGTTCGTTCCTTTTCAGACGATGAACTTCGCGGTGTCCTCGATGCCTTGAAGAATTCGCGGAGCCAGCGGGAGATATTCGTTTTCGAGGGTGTAAGGGAACGGAGTGTCCCAGCCGGTGACTCGCTTCACCGGCGCCTGCAGGTGCACGAAGCACCGTTCTTGAATCAGCGACGAGATCTCGCCACCCAGCCCACACGTCCGTGGAGCTTCGTGAACGATCACCGCCCGACCGGTCTTCTCGACGCTTTTGACGATGCTCTCGATGTCCAGCGGCCACAGAGTGCGCAGATCGATGAGCTCGCAGTCGATGCCCGCTTCAGCGGCCTTGTCGACGGCGATCAGCGCCTCGTGAACCATCGCGCCCCATGCGATCACCGTCATCCCGCTGCCTTCCCTCAGCACCTTGGCGACCCCCAGCGGCACTTCGTAGTCGCCCTCGGGAACTTCGCCCTTCGACGCGCGGTAGACGCGCTTGGGCTCGAAGAAGATGATCGGATCCGGTTGGCGCATGCACGCCAACAACAACCCTTTCGCGTCGTACGGATTGCTCGGAGCGACCACCTTCAGCCCCGCCTGGTGAATGAACAACGCTTCTGGGCTCTGCGAATGGTAGTGCCCGCCGCGAATTCCTCCTCCAAATGGAGTGCGAATGACCACCGGCGCGGTGTATTCCCCGCCCGATCGGTAGCGCAGCTTGCACAGCTCAGAGACGATCTGATCAAAGCCTGGAAAGATGAAGTCTGAGAATTGGATCTCGGGCACTGGCTTGAGGCCGTACATCGCCATTCCGATCGCGGTACCAATGATTCCGCCCTCTGCCAGCGGAGTGTCGATCACCCGATCGGCGCCGAACTCTTCGTACAGGCCTGCGGTCGCTCGGAACACACCTCCAAATTTTCCGACATCCTCACCAAGGATGATCGTCCGCGCGTCGCGACGCATCTCGATGCGCAACGCATCGTTGACAGCTTGAAGAAGATTAAGGATTGGCATGCGCGGTGCGCTCGCGTTCCATCAGTCCACGAAGAAAAAACTCGGCCGCCCGGTAGGAAGAACGAACCAACGGGCCCGCCGCGACATAGAGGAACCCGTAAGCCTCCGCCACCTTCTTGTACTGCGCGAACTTCTCTGGAGTGACGAACTTCTCGACCCGCAGGTGGTACTGCGACGGCTGCAGGTATTGGCCAAGCGTCAAGACGTCCACCCCCGCCTCGCGACACGCCCTGAAGGTCGCTTCGAGCTCTTCGTCAGTTTCGCCAAGCCCCACCATGATCGACGTCTTCGTGTAGAGCTTCTCGGGCCGCTGCTTCAAGTAGCTGAGCACCTTCAGCGACTGCTGGTAGGTGGCGCGACGATCGCGCACCTTTGGAGTCAGCCGTTCGACGGTCTCGATGTTGTGCGCGACGACGTGGGGCCGCGCGTCGGCGACCAGTGCCAATGACGCTTCGTCTCCCTGGAAATCGGGGATCAACACCTCGACCGTCGTCTTCGGTGACTGCGTCTTCAGCTCGCGAATCGCCGACGCAAAATGGGAGGCGCCTCCGTCGGGTCGATCGTCTCGGTTGACCGAGGTGACCACGATGTACTCGAGGCCCATCTCTTTTACGGCCAGCGCGAGGTTGACCGGCTCCATCGGATCAAGCGCAGGCGGCGCGCCGACCTTCACATGGCAGAACCGGCAGGCACGCGTGCACACCTCGCCCATCAGCATCACCGTTGCGGTGCCGCCACCCCAACACTCAGCGATGTTCGGGCACCGTGCTTCCTCGCATACAGTCGCAAGCCGGGTGCGACGAACGATCGCCTTCATCCGCTCGTAGCCGTCCCCGCTCGGCATCCGCACCTTCAGCCAGTCTGGCTTGCGGCTCGAATCGGAAAGCTGAGGAAGCGAAAAACGATCGGGCGTCGCCATCGTGCGGTGGATGTATTGACCCCAGACCAGCAGGTCAAGCTTCGGAAAGATGCACCACCGAATGCGCGCTCAACGCACCCGGTCAAACGTTCGAGGCCTCTGCTTGAAGCCTCAGATGTGAATCGCGTGTCCCAGCGTCGCTTCTGCGGCCTCTTTGATGATCTCCGACAGCGTTGGGTGCGCGTGCATCGTTCGCGCGATCTCTTCAGTGGTGGTCTCGAGCTTAAGCGCGATGCATGCCTCGGCGAGCAGTTCGGTGGCGTGCGGCCCGATGAGATGAATCCCAAGCACCTCATCGTACTTTTTGTCACTGACCACCTTCACCAATCCGATGCCTTCATCCGAGATGGCGGCCTTAGTAATCGCGCTGAACGGGAAGATCCCCGTCTTCACGTCATGGCCGCGCTCTTTCGCTTTCTTCTCGGTGAGCCCGACCGAAGCAACTTCCGGGTAACAATAGGTAGCGCTCGGAACGAGGTCGTAGTTGATCGGCGCGGGGTTCTTGCCCGCGATGAACTCCATCGCAAGGATCCCCTGGGCGCTCGCCACGTGCGCCAACATCGGGTACGGAGTGATGTCCCCGATTGCGAACACGTTCGGTTCGCTGGTGCGCTGGTTGGCGTCGACCTTGATGAAGCCGCGATCGAGCTGAATGTTCGTCTTTTCGAGG
>JANOHG010000990.1:0-2406 GCA_031406375.1 Archangiaceae bacterium
GTCGGGAAACTTCTCAAGGTACCAGCGGTGGTGCGACACCGCGCGAGGAAACAGGTTCGCAAAGGTGAACACTGCGAAGGCGAAGGCGGGAAACGTCCACGCGGCGATCGCGAAGCCTGTCCACTCGAGCAGCTCGCCCAGGTAGTTCGGGCAGCTGACCCATCGGTAGAGGCCGCCGTATGGAATCGAATAGCCGGTGTCACCGGGCTTTCGAAGATTGCGAAGCACGGCGTCCGAATGGAGGTTGATCGCGAAGCCGGCAAAGAAAAGGAGCACTCCGAACACGACCTTGACGTCGACCGAGCGCGGAGCCAACGCGGCGCCGTTGCTGACCGCGTTGATCAGATTGAAGGCCACTGCCATCAAGACCGTGAGCAGCGGCGTACCCTTGGCGGGATCTCGCATCAAAAACGGATAAATGAAGGCCCGGTGCAGGTAATGAATGAGCCAGAGCACGGCAAGCCATTGCGCCGCGAGCTGGTCGTGAAACGGACTCATCGTCCAGAATGCCCAGCCGAAGAGAACGACCGAGACCGACTCCATCAACAGCCAGGCGAGCCGTGACGGAATCGTCGGGCCCCAGCCGCTGCGCTGGTAGCGGCCATAGGGCGCCGAGATGAAAAAGAGGGTCGGGAAGATGACCAGCGCGCTGCCGAGAACTATCCAGGGGGCCACCAGGCCCACATATCAGCGCCCCATCGCAAGCGAATCGCCTTCGATGCGAAGCGCCGCCCATTCTTCGTCGAGCGCCGCTTTGTGCTGCACCATCGCGTCGAGTTCAAAGCTTCGCTTCAACCACCCGACGACTCCGCCGGTGACGCCAAAGACGAACGCAGCACCGACGGCGATCGCCATCCCAAGGCCCACCAGGTTGAACGTCGGAGTCATTGCGCTTGCTGTCTGTTGAGGGGCGACAAGACTGGCGGTCATCCCCGCGGCGGTGTTTCCCGAAAATATCGGGGCCGTGAAGATCAGAGTTGGGATGACGAGCAGGTAAGAGATGACCCGCAGGCTCTTCGCCCACCCAGGGCCAGAGGTGTCGAAAGTGGCGATTTCCACCGACAGCTCGGACACTTGGCGACTGAGGTTCAGCTGAGTCCGAAGCGACACGGCGAGGTGCCGAAGCTCCGATATCTCTTGCAGCTGGGCTGAGGGCGCCTCGATGCGCACGTGCGCAGGGGGAGGAGGCGGCGGCGGCGGAAAGTCAGTCGGCAACTGGCTGCACGCGACGGCGACGAAGAGAGAGAGCATGCCGACGCGTTGTGCAAGGTCCTCGCCACGCAAAAAGGATCACATCAGCACTTCGTGGGCAAGCTGCGGCGGGCGTGGGCCTTCATGAGTGGAACTTCCGCTGGAGCTCGTGCTGCCACTGACGTGTTTCTCGCGCGAATCACCTCGCAGGACTTCTCTTCTCGCCTACGCACATGACCGCTACCGATCTGCCCGCCCCAGTTAGAATGACGAGGCCGCTTTCCAAGGTGGCGCGAAGCTGATGCTCACTGCACACACCGCACATGACGGGTGTCCAAGACGTTGTTCGTGTTGGTGTAGCCGTAGTTGAAGTACAGGATCCACGCTTCGGCTGGGTTGCTGACGAACGGCGACGACGACCAGAAGCCCCCCGAGGGTGTGTTGGGGAAGCCGGCATCGTCGATTGACGGGTTGGAAACACGAACATCCACCAGGCTCTGAAGTTCTTTGATGGTGGGAAGCCGCCAGCCTGGCCCAAGGGTCGGGCAGTGGTTGACCGCGTCCGCCCAGTTGTACAATTGGGCCGGCGTGTTTCGCTGCCACGTCAGCATCGTCTTTGTGTCGAGCAGTGTGCCCGCATCTATAGTGTAGCGACCTGGAGGTGCAGCCGCCCAGGCGCTGATCGCGACACCCAGCGCGAGCCCCCCGATGCATTTCGCAGCCATTCTTCGCTCGTCTCGCGTCATCAGGTCGTGCCTCCTCGCCTCCAGACGTCATTCCCGGCAACACGCGGCGGCGCAGTAAATGCGAAGCTCGTCAATGTTTGGCCCACCGAAGGGGCCGAGGTGTCGAACGGTCAATTCCCGTTCTCACCTTACACACCGCGCCTGGCGGTAGCCCGTGATCGAGCTGCTGGCGGTGCTGCCATAGCTGAAGTTCACCACCCACGCGCCGGTTGCGGCGTAGACGGTGGGTGTCGACGACCAAAACGACGCTGAAGGCGTTCCCGGGAATACCGTGGCGTTGATGGACGAATTGTCCCTTCCGTAATCCACGATCGACTCGAGCTCAACCAGCGCTGGAAGCCGCCAGCCTCCGTCCGCGCAGTAGGCCTTGGCTTCCTCCCAGGTGTAGGAACCGACGGACGCAGCGCGCTGCCAAACGAGCTGAGTCACCATGTCGGTGACGGTGCCTGCGTCCACGTTCATCGAAAAA
>JANOHG010001007.1:0-7480 GCA_031406375.1 Archangiaceae bacterium
ACGAACTGGGCGTAAGCAGTCTTGGGGTCCGCCGCGTGAATCAGGTGCGCCCGACCGAGATCGTCAATCGCAACCACTTCGGGCCCAACCGCGACGTCCACGAACCGCCCGGCGACAAATCCCGCAAGCTTCGGCGCAGCAGGCGAAGTGACGTCGACGATGTCGAGACCCTTTGCCCCGCGAGCGACGAACATCATTCCCCGACTGAGCGCGACGGCCTTCGTACTCTCGCCGACATTCCAGACCGAGGTCTGCGTCACCGACAGCGTCGCGCGATCAACCTGAGCCAGCACCGCGCCAGAGCCCGTCGCGAGCGCAATTTGCGAACCCGCCAGCGCGAACCCTTGCACCGCGTTGAAGGTGCCGACGTTCACCGGCGCCGAAACGAGATCGACCCCAATCGAGCGCTTCACCTTCTGGGTGGTGACGTTGCCGATCGCGTCGACGGCCACTGCCTCGACCTCGAGTTCGACACCCGCGACCGTCGTGCGTGGGACCGTGAAGCGAAGCTCTGAGCCTGCGCTCGCCACTTCGACGCCCCCCAGCAGCGCACGCACTCGCACGCTGTCCAAGCGGGCATCGGTTGCAACCGCGCTCGCAGTCACGAAAGTTCCTGGCGCGAGCGGATCTCCCGACGGAAGCACTTCGAGCGCAAGCACCGGAGGACTCAGGTCGTCGACGACGGTCAGCGAGAGCGCCGACGTCAATCCGACGCGTCCTTGCGCATCGACCGCGAACGCTTCAATCAGCACCGCACGCGACCCTGCGACCTGAGGCATCGCCAATGCCGCTTCGTAAGGCGCGCCCGCGACGCGCGTCGCCTCGAGCCCATCGACGAAGAATCGCACTTCGCCACCGGCCATCAGGGGCAGCGGCGTGGCGCGAATCGTTTGCGCCGTGCCTTCGAAGACTGGGCCGGACCCGACGCGCACCAGCGCAACCGAAGTGCCACCTGCGGTCGCATCAGAGCGAACCGTCAGCACGAAGTTCGCCGTCGGCCCACGCACGCCAGTTGCGCTGAGCGCTGTCACCTCGACCGAGGCACTGACATCGACCGTCACCGTAGGCGCGATGAGCTCGACTGACAGCACCGGCGCGGCCGTCACGACCGGACTCTGTCCTGAGAGCTTCCATTCGATCGACGCGACTGCACCTGGAGACTCAGGAATCGCCTGCAGCGCAAACCGCGTTCCAGACAGAACCTCGAGCGGACCCAGCACCTGCGAGATCGCCGATGGCCCAGCCGCGGTCACGGAGACCTGACGCGCTGCCTGCTGGGTCTGCCCCGCCATGTCGGTTACCTTCAGCGACACCTGCGCGTTGCTCGCAAGAACGACCGTGCTCGGCGCCTCGGTGTCGAACCGACGTTCAACGATTCCATCGACCAGCAACTCAGCAGTCCACGCGTTGAGGCTGTCGACGCCATCGGTCACCGTGGCCACAAGGGGAATCCGAGCGCCTGCTTCGCCCGCACCGGCAAGGGCCCACGACACCGACGGCGCTGACGGACCTCGACCAAGCACGAGCGCGCGAGCACCCGCCGCAGAAATCGCAACCAGGTGATTGCCCGAAGCTCCGACGACGCCTGGCAGCTCGGGATACGAGCCAACCACCGCCGGAGCCGCCCGACCGTCGAGAACCTGAAGCCCCGCGGGCGTACCAGCGAACAGGTAGGCGCCAAAGCCACTCAGACTCAGCGCAGACGTCACCGACGCAGTGCCTCGCGCGGTGAAGGACGACGCCCCGAGGTCAAAGCACCGAACTTCGGCCCCGGTGGCTGTGCAGACTCCGCCACTCACCACGGCCAACTGCCGAACTGCGCTGACAACGACGGTTGCTCGCAAACGCGGGGCAGCGGCAGTCGACACATCATATGCACTCACCCTTTCGGCCACGGCGACGACAAGCAGTCCTTGCCGGCTGGCGAGTGCCTCTACAGAACCAATCGACAGCCGGGCCGCAAGTCGACCTGCGACGTCGCGCACTTCGACGCCTTCTGTCGTTCCGACCGCGACCATCTCTTCCACGCGCGCGATGCGTCGAGGCGCTGCGCGAAGCGAGATCGTCGCATCGTCCACAAGCACCTGGCCGGTCAACACTCGAACGTGAGAGCCCGTCGAACGCTCGAGCGCTACCCAAACCTTGCCACCGACCCAGAGTCCACCCACCGCCCTGCCCGCCAACTGCCGCGACGAAATCATCGTCCCGTCGAGCCCACGCACTTCGATGCTCGACAGATTTCCTGGCGCAGTACGAACCAGCAGCACCTTGCCGTCTTCAATGTCCACCGAAACCGGCGCTCCGAGATTATCCGCTGACAGCCACGACTGGGCCGCACCGCTCGCGAAGACCGACAGCGCACCCGTCACCGTCGCGGTCGTCAAACCGCCTCCCGCTGAAACCGCCTCGCCGCTGACGGTGACCGTCGCACCCTCTGGACTGACAGGCAGCTTCCATCGGCCGGCGACTGGCACCATCGACGACGAGCCAACCGAGACAGCAATCGTCGCGGTGCCTCCGTCGGTGCGAGCCGAGGCTGCAACCGAGCCACCTCCGGTAAACAGTGGCCCCGCGGGAGACACGTCGAGCACCACCGACGGAGCGGGCAACCCGTCATCGTTGATTCGAACTGCCAGCTCAACCGGCACCTGGGGGCTGCCCGTCAGGTCATAGGCCACTGCGCGAATCAGCTCGATCTTGAACGCGCCTTGCGTGACCGCGGGGGCAATCAGTTCGGCGGCGAACGGTGAATGCGTCAGCGTTTGGCTCTGCGATCCAAACGAGATCTCGACCCTCGACAGCGACGACGCCGATGACACCGCCAACGCGATGGACACTGGGGTCCCTTCGACAAAGACCGCCGCTTCCGGAGGCGACAGGATTGCAACCGACGGCGCCGCCGAGGCGGCGATCACCGACACCGTCGTCGAAGCAGAACCGATGTTGCCACGCGCATCCTCGGCTTCGACGCTTACCGTCCTGGCAGTGGTGCTGACGACCGTCCCAGCGGTCCATCGGCTAACCCAAGGCGGAGCACTGAGCGTCGCCACGACCACGCCATCGACCTTGAAACGCACCGCCGAAATTCCGCGCAGGTCACTGGCTGCTGCGCTGAGCAGCACTGAAGCTCCCGAGTTGATCGTCTGGTTTGACTGCGGTGCGTTGAGCACCACCGTCGGATCCGTCGCGTCGGCCACGACCTGCACAGTGATTGGTGACGACGAAGTCATCGTTCCGCGCGAGTCGGTGGCATCCGCGCGCAACACGTGAGATCCCGGCACCTCGAAGCGCACGCTCTCGGACACCTGCAACGTCTGCGAGCTGCCAACCGAGACCTTCGAGACGCGACCATCGACGAGTAGAACCATCCGCTCGACCGCCGCGTCGTCGGATCCAAGCGCGGATACCAGCAGCGCCACGCCTTCCTCGATCGTCACCGCCGCTGTCGCGGGCGCGCTGAACTGCACGGCGGGGGGGCTGTCGCCAACAATCAGCACGACTGTCTGAAGCTCGCCGACGTTGCCATCTGAATCGGTCGCGCGCGCAATCAACGTCGAGGATGTGCCGACCTTCGACTGCGGCCAGCTGAATGTTCCACGACCAAGGTTCAACGGCACCACGGTTCCATCGACGGTGAGCGAGACCCCTGCCACCTGCCCACTGTCATCCGAGCCGGACACCTCGAAGGCCCACGGCACGCCTGCGGCAAAGGACGCTCCTTGCGCCACCGGGAGGTTGACCCGCCCGTCGCGGAGCACCGCAGCAGGTGGCACGATGTCGCGCGATCGGAACACAGTCAGCTCACCCGAAGCATTCCCGGCGAAATCCGTCACCTGCGCGAGCACCAGCCGGTACTGCGTCGTCGATTCGAGCAACGCCGTCGGAGTAACCCGCACCGTTCGCCCGTCCGCCTCGAGGACCGCGGAGATCGCCACTGGCGCCTGCGCGTCCCCCTTCAGCAACCGCACTGTCGTCAGTGAGCCTGCAGCAATCGGTTCATCGAAGAGCGCGCGGAACACTGCGTCGAGCCGAACACTTTGAGCACCATCGGTTGAGATGGGACTGACTGAAACCAACGCCGGCAACCTCAGGTCGGCGCGATTCAACACCACCGCAACGGGTGCAGCCGGAGGCTGGCGCAGCTCGAGTGTCACCGGGCCGACAGGCCCACCCGGAATCAGCGCCTCGACCGCGGCGGGAGAGAAGCTTCGAACTTGAGTTGCAGCGCCATCGACAGTGACGCTCAAGCCGCGCGTGAAGCCCGCGCCGTTCAACTGAACCCAGCCGCCCGCTTCGGGCAGGACGACCGGCACCACAGATCCCAGCGCGAACGGCGCGAGATATGAGAAGCCACCCGGCACCAGGACCTCGTCGCCGTTCGAGTCCTTGATTCGTACTTCAACCAACCCCGCGCTCGGCTGCGCGGGGCTGCTGACCTGCAATGAGGTCGAGGTAGGCGCTACGACATTCGGCGCCACCAGCGTGCCGAAGAAGACCTGACTCGAAGCAGAGAAGCCGCTGCCTACCAGCTCGACGACGGTGCCGCCCGCGACCGGGCCCCAGGTTGGATTCACGCTGGTCGCCTGAAGTCCTTGCGACACAGCGGTTCCGACCAGCGTGTATTCGAAATCGCCGCGCAAACCGCTACCGGTGACTGAAGGAAGCGCAGGCAGGTGCAGCTTCGCCCGGTAGGCTGCGCCGGCAACCCAGGCTGCCGAAGGAATGAAACGCACGACCGTGCCCGAGCGCGTCGTCGAACCAGGCACCGCAGCGCCACCAAGCGACACCTCGAGCGTCGCACCAGTCAGCACCGCCAGTGGCGAACCATTGGCCAACGTCACTGCGACCGACTGCGTTCCCTGCAGCGCACCACCGGGCTGTGGGCTCATGCTGCTCAGCTGCGGGTAGGGCACCTCGTAGCTCGTCAGCGTCGACGAACCGACCGTCAACAATGCGCCATCAACCAGATGCGCGCCGATCGGAGTTTCGGACGTCGTCGAAGTCGCCCAGCTGCTCACCGCGATGCCCGTCGTTGAATCGAGCAACCACGCGCGAGCGCTCGCCATCGCGACGAGCCAAGGCCCGTTGATCGCGACCCGCTGGGGCGCAGCACCCGAGCTCGACCACGACGCGACAAGTGCAGGGCTGGTGAGACTCGAAACGTCGACCAAGGCAATTGCGCCACCGACGATGGTGGCGGCGCGGGTGCCTTCAGCAACGACCGTACGTGCGCCGACTCCAAGCCCACTCACCACCCCGAGCACCGCCAACGAGCCACTCGCGAGACTGCGCACCTCGAGCCGCGCGCCGGTCGCATCCTCGGCGAGCACCAGCAGCGCACCGTTGGCGATTTCAAGACCGCGAATCGTGCCGCTTCCGACGAGGGCAGACCCCACCACCTGGTAGCTGCCATTCACCTTGCCGAGCAAAACGAGCTCATTGCTGCCGCCAACAGCGCGGTAGGCGGCTCCCGCACGGGCGGCCAAAGCGTTCACAGTGGAAACGGCGGGCGTCAGCGAGATCCGCTCGAGCTCTTGCGGCACGCACACCGCTCCGACCGAGACGCCACAGGTGCCGAGATCGTAGCGAACGATTTGAGCAGTGCCCGCCACGAAGGCGTCCCTGCCGACGATGGCGATCGCGCCTGGGTCAGCGACTCCTGAGACAGAAATCCCAGCAACCGGCTGGAACGGGCTCGAAATGTCCCACGCCCGAAGCGACGCGTCAGAGTGTGCGGTCAGCAAGGCGCTTCCAACGACGGCGCTTGCCTTGAAGTTGCCGACGTTCACCAACCCACGCCGCGGAAGCGTGAAGGTAAATGCCTGAGAGAGTGTGGCGGTCGACACGGGTGACGACACCGACACATCGACCGTTCCGATGACACCGTCTGGAACTTCCGCCGAAAGGGTCAGCTCGTCGATGAGCACCACGTTGGTCGCCGGACGACCGCCGAAGGTCACCAACAAATCTGGCTGCAGACCCTGCCCCACCAGATTGACTCGAGCTCGGCTTCCGAACTCGGCGAACGCCGGCTGAAGCGACGCGAGCGCAGGCGGCACGAGGTAGCGAAATGCGCCCAGCCGCAGCGCTTTTAGTCCATTGGGGTTGATGACCTCGACCGCTGCCAATCCAGCGCGCCCAGGGGGAGTGACAAGGGTCAACATTCGACCATCTGCCGCGATGCTCTGCACTACCGCAGACGATCCGCCGAGCTTCACTGTCAGGCCAGCGACGAAGTTGCTGCCAATCACCTGCACCACCTCGCCGCCTGCCTCGAGCCCGAAGGCGGGCGACATTCGGGTAATCGATGGCTGCTCAGAAGCCACCACCGCAGCCGACACGAAGGTGACCCGTGCTTCGAGCCCAAGCGCGGTGCCGCTGAGCCCCTTCAGGGTCGCAGCGACCCGCAGCGTGTAAGCGGTAGATGGCGTCAGGCTGCTTGCCGGATTGAGCACCACCTTCGCGCCGCCGACCTCGGCCATGACCGACCGGGTCACGCTCACCGGCCCGTTCGGACCTTCGAGCGTGATCGACGAAAGCGTGGTGGTGTCGGGCAGTTCCGACAAGTGAACTTCAGGCCGCGAAGAGACCGGCGCGATTTCCGAAGCGCCTGGCACGAACGAACGCACCCGCAGCTGATCGAGCGAGAGGGTGGTTACCGCTCCCGCCAGAGCTCCCAGCGCTTCATCGGGACTCGCCAATGGCAGCTCTGCGATTCGCGCCGAGACATTGACGAAAAGAGTGCCCGCGAGCAGATAGCGACCGCTGAACGCGATCGCATTCACGTCTCCTGGCACACCGATGGTGTCGACCAGCGATGCGGCCGCGCCGACCGGAACAGCGAACCGCTGAACATCGCCGCCCCCTGCCGCGACATAGGCAACGCCTCCGACGACCACCGTTTTTTCCGCAGAGATCCACCCGCGACCCACCGGATCTGCAAGCTGAAGTACGCCCGCAGGCGAGGGCGCAGCCAGATTCGAAACGTCGAGGATCGCGACCTGCCCTGCCCGGCCCAACGCAGCGAAGAGCCGAGTGCCCTCGAGCGCAAGATGTCGCGCAGGCGCGGTAACCGAGACAGAGCCCAGCTTTGTCAGCAGCGCCGAACGCAGATCAACCAAGTGCACCTGAGGATCCGTGAGGCTCGCGTCGCCCACGAACAGCGTTCCGGCGTTCACCAGCACTGAGCGCGCTCCACCCACCAGCGAAACACGCCCGACCGCCTTCATTCGGGCGACATCGACGATCAGCACTCCCGCGGAATCTGCGACGAACGCGAGGCCATCGGCGGTGGCGACATCGAGCGCGGGGCCTGAAGTCGCCAGGGTTCCGGTCACCGCGGCATCCGCGGGAAGCGCGATGTTCACCTTCACGAGGCCATCGGTTCCGACCGCGAGCAACAAGTCGCTGTTGCTGCGCGCGAGGCGGCGAACGCCACCCGCCGCTGCGAAGTTGAGCTGTTTGACGGTTCGAAGGTTGG
>JANOHG010001037.1:0-6209 GCA_031406375.1 Archangiaceae bacterium
GCGCCAGCGGCACGCGCCGACTTCGTCGGGCTTAGCGGCTGCTCGGCGGCGACGGCCGGCTGCGCGGGCCTGGGAGGCAACGGGTTCGGCGTGCCGGCGCTCAACAAGCGCTTCTTCGACGCGGTCTCGATTTCTTTCGCGGGCACCGAGTTCGTGTACGTCACGGTTGGCGACGGCGTTGCGCCAGTGCGCGTCTACCGTGATCAGGATTAGCAGCCGTTGAATCGGCGGTTGGCGAAAAAACCGGAAGGCAACAACGTTGACACGCTGGAGCACTGCGAACTGTTAGCGTGTGCGTCAACGTCATGAGCACGGACGATGAAGACGACGACCGGGAAGAAACAACGGGAGGCATCAATGTTCCGTTGCTGTCAAAGGTACCAGGCAAGATCGGCTATCTGATGGTGGTGGGCACCGCGGCGGATTCCATCACAGGGCAGATGTTCAGGCTGGACAGGGCCGAGATGATCCTCGGCCGAGGGGCCAAGGCCGACGTCCGAGTCGAAGACGAGGGGATTTCGCGCAGTCACGCCAGGCTCATTTCGACCGGGCCAGGGTGTTTTCGGCTCGTCGACCTCGGTTCGCGGAATGGGACGTACTTGAACGGCGAACGAATTCGGTCGGCTGAGCTCAAGGACGGCGACAGGGTTCAGGTCGGTTCCACCGCCGTGTTGCTCTTCTCGATCCAGGACGAGCTGGAAGAGCAGTTCACGTTGCGGATGTTCAAGGCAGCTACCCACGATGGGCTGACCCGGCTGTTCAACAAGAAGTATTTGTTCAGTGCCCTCGATCACGAGCTGGCATTCGCGAGGCGGTACCGCTCGCCGCTGTCGGTGATGATGGTCGACGTCGACCATTTCAAGAAGATTAACGACACCTTAGGTCACCCCGTAGGAGATCGGGTCTTGGTGCGCTTGGCTGAACGGCTCACGCAACTCATCCGCCGTGAAGATTCGCTGGCGCGGTACGGAGGGGAAGAGTTCCTTTCGCTGCTAAGACAGGCCGACGAGGCTTCAGCGCGGACTTGTGCCGAGCGATGCCGCGCAGGAATCGAAGGGCTGCGCGTGACGAGCGGCGACCAGGTGATCCCTCTCACAGTGAGCATCGGCCTTGCGACCTTGAACCCAGGTGAATCGGCTACTCGAGACGCAATGGTCGCCAAGGCGGACGCCAATCTGTACCTTGCAAAGAACGCCGGTAGAAACTGCATCGTGGCCAGCTCGTGCGCGACGTAGACGCCGAAGGCTGGGTTCGCGGTCAGTGGAAAACCCGTTCCCCATTCGGAATGGCAGCGGCCGACGCGTTACTTGTGCCCGGGACGGAATCGAACCGCCGACACGGCCAATAACCGCTTTGATTCGGAGACGGTCGAGCCCAAGCACTGCGACCATCATTGGATCACGAACCGGGGACGTTGAAGCGAAGCCCTGCAGATGCGAGGCGTGCCTAGTCAACGAACCGTCAGTGCGCAGATCCTGGCTCGTTCGACGGCCAGCTCAGAGAACTGACTGAGCGCTGACTCATCGAGGCCAGGAAGCTGAAGTTCACCGGCGACCGCTTCTGACGCATCTCGAACACGCTCGGAGACCTCCACGACGCGCCGTCGAACCAATGGAAGACCAATACCCGCATCAGTCGCAAACGCGGCCCAGTTCTCGAGTTTGATGGTGGCAAGCGTCGACTGTTTTCCAATCTTCATCGCCAGCTTCGGAGACAGCGCCTTGTACGCGACGGTCGCCAGTAAGTCATACAGCGGAGCGAGTCGGGCTCCCTGGTCAGTGTAGAGAATCGAGAAGTTCTTTCCGTGTGCATCAGCATTGCCGACGACCAAATTGAAGATGGTCGCATCCAGTAGTTTCAGGACATCGATTGCAGGCCGGACCGAAACACGGCGCACCAGTGAAAAACAGTCACTGAACGTCGGACCACCCTCGCTGGCGTACTTTGTTTCGGAAGGAACTCCGAGCGCCTGGCAGAAGTCTTCCTGGTGAATTCGGTGCGCCCGACCCTTCATCAGTCTCCGGTCGTACCGTTGAACCAGTAGAAATTTTCTCCCGAGCACCACACGCGGTTCAACCTTCGCCACATCAAGCTCCACCGCCGCTGCAAGCCGCATCGCGAAGGCTTCATTCTCAGTCGAGGATGGAAATCGCTCGATGGGTGGTTTGAGAATGTGGGTCGTCGCCTGCCCGACAGTTGGAAGAGCAATCGCGCTACCAACCATGACCACGGGTACTTTTGATTGTGCTCCAGCCAGTGAAAGTCGCAGGCCCTTTTCACCGGCTAACAGTGGATGCGACGGCAGCGAGTCGAGGACACGAATGATTCCTGTTTCATCGAGGACGTTTGACCGTGGGGCAACTGGCGTCGGTTTCGGCTTCTGTCCCTTCGGCAGGAGTTGAAGGGCTCCCGCGACATCACCGCCGAGTCTGTCGAGAAGCGCATAGTCGTTGGCGGCTGAGACTCCGAGTGTCTGTGCGGCAACTTCTCTCTGGTTTTGCTCGGGGAGAAGTCCTCCGAAGAAAGGGCGGCATTCACGGCGGGTAAACGGCCCTACTCGTTTCGGCAAAGAGATCGAGAGTGGCAGCGCCTTCTTGTCCTTTACCCACGTTGGTTCGTAGACGAAGCCAAGTTCCCCATGACGGTCTTGTGTCAGCTGACCGACCAATCGCTGATTCCACCAGACATTGAGGGTACCCGTCATGTCCTGCGCCTTGAGGGGAGCCCAATTTCGACGGTGCAGCCGAGTGTCGCCAGGACCTGCAGTGCCTTCCCGATTTGGGCAGTCACCTTGCCTGCTTCAAGGTCAACGATAAATCGAACCCCGACATCTGCGGCACCGGCGAGTTCATCTTGCCGGAGGTTCTGAGCCTTGCGGGCCGCTCGAACGAGGTTGCCAATGTCCACAGGAGTGACGATTCGCTGACTCATCGAGATTACCGTACGGTAAATTATTTAGGTTGGATAGTGCCCTTCGACAATAACTTCCCGAACGGTAAAATATTGCCAAAATACTCCTCCCCCTGTAACTTCTGTACCGATCGGGAAGGCGGTTTGGTCGAGTTGTTTCTGCAAGACCACGTCCTGTTGCCCCAGAGCCCCAGCAGTGCATCGAGCTGTCGAAAGGCACCGCGGCACTGGTGGAGGGCATCATGAGTCGGCGGCCCCACATCCAGCAGGGATTCAAGGCCTGCATGGGCGTGCTGTCGCTGCGGAAGCCAGCGCCTCAAGGGCAAGGCCTGGCTGCTCGCTACCGGTCAGCAACAGCTCGAAGATCGCGACGCGAGCTTTCCCCTGAGACCAGTGAGATGCATGAGACGTCTCCAACCGACCAACCCAGCGAAACCACAGTACAACCAGTGCCCAGGGACGGAATCGAACCGCCGACACGGGGATTTTCAGTCCCCTGCTCTACCGACTGAGCTACCTGGGCGGTCGAAGCGGCGCGTTTGTAGAAGCGCGGACGCTGTGGGTCAAGATCAGAAGAGGGCCACGCCTAAATCGACCCTTAGTGCCGTGACGAAACTCGCGCCGCCGGCGCATCGCCCCGCGACGCGTTGCCCGACTTCGCAGCCGGCCACAACGCCCACAGCAACGCGAGCGCCACCAGCACCACCGAGATTCCGACCATCCACTTTCGTTCGCTCTCTTGCATCTGCCACGACAGAACCTGAGAGGCGGTCGAGTCGTCCTCGAATTCTTCGGATGGCGCGTACCAGCCCGCCGGGGGAACTCGTCGCGCTTGCATTGGCGCGGCTGACGGCGTCGCAGAGCGCCTTGGAACCTTCGCCACGAAATTGGCGAGCTCATCACCCGACGGGGTCAATTCGAGCTCTTCGAAGACCGCGTCGAGCGCGCCTTCGAGGACCCGCAACGAGGCCGGCCGCTGTGACGAGTCTTGCGCGAGGGCAGCGAGAATCACCGCGTCGAGCTCCGCGTCGACTCCGGGGTTGAAGTGGCTCGGCGCCACGTTGAGCAACCCCCGCGCCCGAGCTCACTCTGTGTACTTTCAGGTGGTTGGCCTACATGCCTGAGCACACCAGTGGGCACTTGGCGGAAGTCGAGGGGTGCATTTCCGCATCGCGCAGCTGTCAACGCGCTTGCCAGCATTTTCCTCTATTTCGGCACCCACAGTGCGCACGACAAGGGCGAAGCCGCTGGCCGAAAACGAAGCTGGGCGGCGAGGAATCACCCACCGGAAAAGACTCCGGCAGACCAAAGCACCAATTCCAAACCCGAACGCGCAGTGACGGCGAAGATCTTCTCGATGACCCGGCCGTTACACGAGCAATGCCCCTCTTCCGCGTTGGCCTCCTCGCAGCACTTCTATTCACCACCCAAATTTACGCGCAGTACAACGCGCAAGCAGGCCACAGTGCTCCCGCGGCCGAAAGGGTACGTGTCGAGACGAAAGACCGACGCGGCGTTACCACCGTCACCGTTGAAGAACGTCCGGCACAGCTCGACAGCCACGGCAACGCGCAGAGCGGTCGATACGACCTCGCAGTCGATGGCGCCTTCAATGGCCAGACAGTGCTGGTGCTTGACTACTACGGGCAGAGCTTCGATGGCCCCACTCAAGCGCTCACGCAGAAGGGCTTCTCAGTGGTGCTGCTTCGCCACCAGGCTCCTTCGGCGCAGCAGCTGAAAGAGATGTTGGCGAAATCCAACCAGTTCTGGCTCATCTCCAGCTGCAACAACAAGGTTAACCTCACCCCCGAGCACCACCTTGCGATCAAAGAATTCTTCGACTCAGGTCACGGTGTTTACCTATGGGGAGACAATGACCCGTGCAACGCCGATGCGGACAAGCTCGCAAGCATTCTCATCGACGCCCGCGTGACAGGAGACTTGCCCGGCGACAAGACGGTCGGACGTTCGCCTGGCGCTGGTAAGCCCGGAGTTGCCACCGATCACCTGCTCACTACCGGCTTGGAAAACATCTACGAAGGAGTCACCGTCGCCACCGTCAAGCCGTCAGGAGCGATGACTCCAATCATCTGGGGTTCTGCAGGAAATCTCGTCGCCGCGGCGTTCGAAAAGGGCGGCAAGCGGCTGGTGGTTGACGGCGGCTTCACCCGGCTTTCCTACAAGTGGGACTCTGCAGGCACAGGTCGCTACATTCGCAACGCAGCAGCGTGGCTCGCAAACTACGAACGCTTCGGGAACGCGGTTGTCGCGAACGACTTCAAGAAACCGTAGTCGGCCGTGTGAACCAAGAATAAACCTTGTAGTTACAATTACATGCATTACGTCGGAGCCGGGTAACTGAAGAATCAGGACCCACCTTCCTTCG
Source organism: Archangiaceae bacterium (assembly GCA_031406375.1). Taxonomy (GTDB): domain Bacteria; phylum Myxococcota; class Myxococcia; order Myxococcales; family Myxococcaceae; genus JAGSPQ01. The sequence goes on from JANOHG010001037.1 coordinate 5,297, forward strand.
CTCGAGCGAGATCTCTACAATGGTGCGGTTCCCATCTTCGAGGGTGACAAACCCATTGGTCGCTCAAAAAACATCGTCCACCTCAGCCAGCATTTCGGACGAGGAAGCGTCTGAAGCGCCGATTCTCATCGACTATTCTGGGCGGGTCCTCCATTCGCGGTTCGAGCTTCAAGACTCGATCGGCCGAGGCGGCAGCGGAATCGTGTACAGGGCGCTCGATCGCCAGCTCAACCGCATTGTGGCGGTCAAGGTACTCGAGCTCAAAGTCGACCCGCGCTCTGATCCATCGTACCAAGAGCGCTTCGCGAACGAAGCGGCTCTCACCGCCAGGCTTCTGCACCCCAACATCGTCACCGTCTTCGACCACGGAGAAACGGAAGATGGCCTGCGTTACATCGCGATGGAGCTGCTCAAAGGCCGCACGCTTCAGGATGCCCTCGCGAGTGAAGGCGGGTTTCCGTGGCTGCGCAGCATCGAGATCGCCACGCAGATCTGCCGCGCGCTGCGTGAGGCGCACTCGCTGGGCCTGGTGCATCGCGATCTGAAGCCAGCAAACGTGTTCCTCGTCGAGCACGACGACATCGAGCTGGTGAAAGTGCTCGACTTCGGCCTCGCCAAGCCGCTGCTCGCCACACCCGAATCGGAAATTACCCAAGCGGGGGTCTTTCTCGGATCGCCGAATTACATGGCGCCCGAGCAAGCGCGCAACGAGACGTCTCCACAGAGCGACATCTACTCGTTGGGCATCATCGTCTACCGAATGTTGACCGGTCAGCTGCCGTTTGCGTCGCGCAGCTCGATCGACGTCATCATCCAGCACCTTCAAGCGCCGGTACCGCCTTTCCAAACCGTGATGGGTGTCAACGACATTCCAGTTCAGCTTGAGCTGGTGGTTCGGCGATGCCTCGAAAAG
>JANOHG010001077.1:0-3734 GCA_031406375.1 Archangiaceae bacterium
GCAGCTCGACGGCCGCGACGGGGTCATGAGCGATCGCCGTCAAGCTCGGATCGCAGGAGGAAGAGGGTCGGTAGTATGGACAGGTCGTCGGCAGCTCGAGGTTCATGTCGATGTTCTTCGCCACCTTTTCTGCGGGGTACAGCATCGCGAGCGCACGGCGGACGCGGGCGTCGGCGAAGTAGGGGCGTTCTTGGTTCCAGCCGATCCAGCTGTAGTAGTTCTCGACGAAGTTGATCCGGTGGTAGCCGTTAATTGCCCATGCGTTCGCGGCACTGGCTGTCTCGAGCGAGCGCCACACCGAGGGTTGAATCCGGGTCATCAAATCGAACTCGCCGCGTTCCCACAGCTGGCTTGCGACCGTGTCGTCTTTGACAAAGCGAATGACAACGCTGTCGAGGAAGGCCTTGGGGCCCCAGTAGTCGTCATTGCGCGTCATGGTGACTGCCTTTCCAGGGTCCCACGACGCGAAGCGAAAGGGCCCCGTACCAATCGGCGCGCGGTTGATTGCCAAGGTGTTGAAGTCGCCCTTCAACGCCGACGCCGGAAAGATTGGCACCCCCGAGAGCACGTTGCGCGCGAAAAGGAAGTGGAGCGTCTTGGTGGTGACGACAACCGTGTTCTCATCGGGCGCAGCGAAGGTCACGCCCGGAAAGCCGCTGCGAAGCGCGCCGGTGAGGTTCGTCGGCAAAAGAACCGCGTCGTAGGTCGCCTTGACATCATTGCTGGTGAACTTGTCGCCGTTGTGAAACTTGACGCCTCGGCGCAGCTTGATGGTGAGGGTCAGGTGATCGGCGCTCTCTTCCCAGCTCTCGGCCAGCAGCGGCTTGAGGGTGTACAACGGGTGAGTCGCGCGATCAGGCTCTGCCAACGTCTCGTAGATTGGGCCGACGGTGTAACGGGTCATCATCCCTTCGACAGTCTGATCATGAAGCCGGTTGAGGCCCAGAGGCTCGGCCACAATCCGAATGGTGAAGGTGCCTCCGTTGACAGGAGTGCCCTCTTGCACTTCCGGCGGCAGCACGCCTTTCATCCACGCGATGGATGGTGTGGGCGGCCGTTCAAGAGGCGGCGGCTCGGCGAGCTTCGTCGTTTCTTTGCAGCCAATCAACCAGACAGCGAGCGCAAGCAGAACGAAGAAGCGGGCAGTCATAAGTTCGAAGCCTCACGCGGAACACCCAAGGCATCTACTTTTATTGACGGAACGTTTTCGGGTGGGTTCATCTCGTACATGGTGAGGTCTGGCGCTTCGTCGCCCGCCGAGCTCAGACGAAACAGACGTTGCCGCGACGAGAAAATAACGCGTTCGAATTCTGCTGTGATGCGTTGTCTTACTGCTCCCGTTTCTGCATCAGTGAGTTGTTTGATGTGATGGCCGCAGGGTGAGTGCCCAGGTGCGCTGGGCATCAGTGTCGGGAACCGTCAATCCTCTCGAGGCTGCAAGTCGTTCGAACGCCTCCACCCCATCCACGCCCAACATGACCAACACCGCGGCGGCGATCATCGACGAACGACCGATGCCCATGCGGCAATGGACACCAACCGCTTTGCCATTCAGAAGGAAGTGCTTGAGTCGACAGATCAACGCAACCGCGTCGACATCGGACTTCGGCGTGCCGCGGTCGTCAATTGGGAAGTAAATGAAAGTCATTCCAGCCGCGCGGCAGAACCCGCACTCTGCCTGTAGTTGAAGCTCGGCCTCCTCCTCGCCCGTCAACAGGGAAACCAAGACATCGACGGCTGCCTCGCGCAGCGCCTTCATCTCGTCTTCGAGCCAATCGCCGGCTCTTGGGCGCGCGAGTATCCCAAGGCGGCCGGGGGCTTCAGCCGTGACCCAATACACCGTGCTTCGAATCATTAATGTCTCACTTTGAGGGGTAAGGTCGCCTGTTTGTTTATCGCCGCAGACAAACCATGACATCGGGGCTGCTCGGCCCACACCGGCCGGCAATGTGTTCGTTAAATCGTAAGAAATTCTGGGAATTCTAAACATCGCAAGACTCTCTCCGCTACGTTCCGCGCGTTTCACGTACGTAACAATTCCCGGGGGTCCAACATGATAATGAATCTGCGCTCGCTTCTCGTCGCTGCCACCGCAGTTATTGCTGGTTGTAGTTCGATGGTGAATCCGATCGAAATCGAAGAAGCGGACTACGAGATGTCTCCCATTCAGCTGCAACCGGGCTTTCAGCGCTGCGCTACCATCGAGCCCGACGACGCCGAGAAGCTGCGTGTCGAAGGCATGATCGCTCCGCTGTTGGCGGCCAAGCCCGGAGTGTCTCGACAAGCACTCAGTGGTGGGCTGATCAATGTCTACTTCCATGTCATCAACAAGGGCGCTGGAATCGCAAACGGTGACATCTCGACCCAGATGATCAGCGAGCAGATCAATGTGATGAACGGCGGTTTCGCGTCGACGGGTTGGTCCTTCAATCTCGTGTCAGTCACCCGCACCAACAACAGCACCTGGTTCAACGACTGCGAAGCGAACGAGGCCGCGATGAAGAACGCGCTGCATGCCGGCACAGCCAAGGATCTCAATGTATATACTTGCGTTCCGGGCCCATATCTTGGCTATGCGACTTTCCCGTCAAGCTATGCAAATCAACCCAAGCTCGACGGAGTCGTGCTGCTGCATTCGTCGCTGCCCGGTGGGTCGGCTGCGCCGTACAATCTAGGCGATACCGGAACGCACGAAGTGGGCCACTGGATGGGTTTATACCATACCTTCCAGGGCGGTTGCAATGGCAGCGGCGACTCGGTGAACGACACCCCGGCAGAGAAGTCCCCGGCATTCGGCTGCCCTGCCAATCGTGACAGCTGCCGCAACAAGGCGGGGGCGGATCCAATCACCAACTTCATGGACTACACCGACGACGCTTGCATGGACCGCTTCTCGAGCGGGCAGGACACGCGCGTCGACGCCCAATACTCGACGTTCCGCGCGGGGAAATAGCGTTTTTTACAAGCCGCTGCGCCGCATCGAGCGCGAATATTCGTCCCCCTTCAGTGAACACCAAACTCCCGACGCTGATGGTATGGCGAGCGCTTCGGTGACTGGTTTCGCACCGGGGCAAACGATTGCCTGCAGTGCAGGCGCCACCATTGGCGAGCCTCGGTTTGCAGAGGCCATTGCGCCACCGTCTCGCCTGCCGCCGCGGCTTCGCGGCTGAACTCGACCGTTTTCTGTCGCAACCCGGCGTCGAACTTCTTCGCCTGCAACGCTCTCTTCAGCTTCGCTTCTGCCTTGAATTTCACCTGTGTGCCCTCAGCCTTGATTGGCCGCGGGCGCCTATTTCAAATGGGTCGACTTAGGCGAGCGGTAGCCGTTGAACGAGTACTCAAGGGCGGCCCCGTCTGGATGACGGACGTCGAGATCCTGTCGTCGTTGCGCGTCAGCCTGGCGTGCGGCTCCTCTTGGACAACCCAGACTGCGCCAAGGATGTCGAGCGGCTCGCGCGAATGGAAACTTCAGTCAGCCCCTGATCTCAATCAGATGCCGGAATTTCCTGTTGCTGTGACGCCGGGCCCGATCGCTGTCGGTCTGATCCGTTGCTGCCGGTATGACGCAATGGTATGACCCCCGCATGGCCCTCAAGGCGATCACCGTTAAGCTGTCTCGAAGCGCCTACCTGAAGGTCTCGCGAGTAGCCAAGAGCCGGGGCCTGACCCAGTCAGCGGTCATCCGAGAAGCGATCGAAGGCTTGAAGGAGCCTCGGCCGCAGTCGTTTCTCGAG
>JANOHG010001108.1:0-1355 GCA_031406375.1 Archangiaceae bacterium
CCAGGATGCCGACGGCAAGGTGCTCGATTTGGTGCAAACGCTCACCCAAGACAGTTTCAACCGGATGGTGATGGATCTGGTGCAGCGCACCTTCAAGGTGTGCGACGAAGCCTTGCAGTCGGCGCGAATGACGGCGGCTGAGGTCGACGCGGTGATCCTCGTCGGAGGCCCGACACGGCTGCCGATCGTGCGCAACTCGGTTCAGCATTACTTCGGAAAGCAGGTGAAGGAAGGCGTTGACCCCGACCAGGTCGTCGCCTCCGGAGCCGCTCTTCAAGCCCACGCATTGATCGACAAGGCGACCGAGACTTTCCTGGTCGATGTCACGCCGCTCGCTCTGCGAATCGGAACCGTCGGCGGCTTCACTGAGAAGATTATCGACAAGAACACCCCAATCCCGATCGACAAATCGAAGACGTTCACCACCAGTCGCGATGGGCAGGACAAGGTGAAGATCCGCGTCTATCAGGGCGAGTCGAACCGGGCCGATGAGTGCGAAATGTTGGGCGAATTCGAGTTCGCCGGCTTTCGGATCGGGTATCGCGGCGAAGTGAAGATCGAAGTGACTTTCGAAATCGACTCGAACGGAATCGTCAACGTCGCTGCGTGCGACGTCGAGACCGGGCAAAAAGCCTCGACGACCATCAGCTTGTCATCCGGCCTGAGCGATGCCGACATCGAGGCCTCGAAAAACTTCAACAAGAGCACCAAGCTCGCTGGTCACAAGGACCAGGACATGCCGGCGGTCGCCGACTGATTTATGGCAACGCCTCCCGACAATCAGGGAAAGCCTCCCTTTCCCCCTCGAATTCCTCAACCGGCGACGCCGGGCACCCGACCGGCTGCGCCAGCGGCCGCCAAACAACGGCCCGCGGTGCCTTCAATGCCGCCGCCTCAAATCAAACCTTTGGGGTCGTCGGGCGCGACGCGTCCGCCCCCAGCTGCCCCCGTCATCCCAGCGGTCGCTACGAGCAAGCCTCCGGAAGCCGACCCGCGACCGATTCCAGCCAGCGGCGCGATCGATCAGCTCAACGAAACGCAGGCCGCGCTGCTGACTCAACTCGCAGTAGAGGCAGTGACGCTCGATTACTTCCAGGTCTTGAGGATCGAGACCACCGCCCTTCCAGTCGAAATCAAGGCGGCGTTCTATCGCGAGAGTCGCATCTACCACCCCGATCGGTTCTTCCACCTCACTGACGACCGAGCCAAGGTCGACCTCGGCACCATCTACAAGCGCATCACCGAGGCCTATTACTTTCTGCGCGACGACCAGAAGCGCAAGAAGTACCTCGCCGACATTCGCAGCGCCGACCGCGCCAGCAAGCTCCGCTTCACCGAGACCACCGAGGCCGAGG
>JANOHG010001116.1:0-2676 GCA_031406375.1 Archangiaceae bacterium
TGGCCCCACCACCTCTTTGCTCGTCCCCCGGAAGGGGAACCCCTGCCCGCCTGGCCAACTGGTCTCGCAGCCGCTGCTTCGTGATTGAAGACGAAGAGCGCGGCCTGGTCGTCAATGAGCCGCAACGACGCGAACACGTCGCGCGACGCTTCAATCACCTGGGTGGCCCCGTGATTGAGCGCGGGGGTCGACGCGCGCAGCGCCGCCCACTTCGCGATCTGTGCCTTCTGCGGCAGCTCGGTGAAGGTCATCGAGGCGCGGTTGTCTGGGTCGTTCTCGCCGACCTGCCCGGTTTCGGTGCCCCAGATGATCGACGGCACACCGCGCGCGGTGAGCAGAAACGCGAGCGCCTGTTCGGCTTTCGCGGCGTCGTTTCCGCACTGAGTCATCAACCGGGGAAGATCGTGGTTGTCGGCGAGCGTCGTCAGCGTCTCGGCAGACGGATAGAGGCGATCCGAGGTGAGCACCGCGCCAAGGCGCGCAGCGCTCTGGCCTTTGCAGAAGACATCGATGATCGCGAAGTGAAGCGGGAAATCGAACATCGTCGTGAAGCCGCCCTCGCGCTGTACCCGGGCAACCACCTGCGGATCTCCGTCGAGCATTTCGCCCAGCAACTCGAAGTTCGGGCGACTGGCCTTTCGAACGTCGCGGTTGAAACGCGCCCAAAAGGACAAGGGCAGGTGCTTGACGGCATCGAGTCGAAACCCGTCAGGCTTGGCGAGCCGGATCCACTTGAGGCTCGCCTCGAGAAGAAAGCGATAGACGTCTTCGCGGTCGGTGGCGAGATCCGGCAGGCCATGGACGTCGCGGGAAACGAGCTGATCGGAATCATTCCAGTCGGTGATGCCGCCCTTTTGATGGAACCAGTGAGGCTTCTGCTGCACCAACGGAGCGTCGGGACCAACGTGGTTGAGCACCAGATCCATCACCAGCCGCATTCCGCGTGCGTGCAGCGCTTCCGACAATCGACCCAGCAGCGCCTCGTCTCCAAACCGTGGATCCACCCGATTAAGATCCCACGTCCAGTACCCGTGGAAAGCGCCGTACGGCCCGTACTTGTCAGGGCGCATCGCGAACACCGGAGAGAGCCACACGGTGCGAACACCCAGCGCCTGCAACCAGTCGAGCCGGTTGAGCACGCCCTGAAGATCCCCGCCGTGAAACGCTGCCGGGTCCGTCAAATCCACCGCGCCGTCATTCGAAGGGTCTGCGTTGAAGAACCTATCGACCATCACAAAATAGATGAGTCCATCGGGCTCTGAACGCCGCACCACCGACGAAAAGCTCGCCAGCATCAGCCCATCAACCAACGTCCCCGCCCGCTGGGCGATGTCAGCCGCGACGGCATCGAGCGCTCGGGCTTCGCGCTCGTGTTCGAACTGAAGAATCGCCGGCACAAAGAACGCGTCTTCCACCAGCTCTCCTGGCTTCGATGACGCGGTGAGCTTCACCGACACCGTCCACCGGAAACGCCCTTCGAGCTGCGAGAAAAAGGAAGCGCGCGCCTCAATCAGCAACACCCAACCGGTGGGATGCGCGGTTCTCAGCGCCTCGAGTCGGTGCGCTGTCAGTCGGGAACCCGCCTGCGAGCCGAGATCATTGACCTGCAAGTTGCGTTCGCCCAGCGCCGCGCCCAGCCGCGCCTTGAGCTTCTGTGGCGGCGTCAGCAGATCCTTCGAATGGTCCGCTTCGAGCGCCCAACCCACCGCCAGCGGCGTCAGCGTGGCGGCTTTTTGTTGGGGCACACGGGTGAGACACCCGGTCAGAAGCAGCAGCACAAGCGCGCACCGACGCATCAGAACCAGCCTTCGGACTCGACAGAAATCAGGTGATGCCAGTGCCGCTCGGAACCGACGGGCAGAGTGTTGAACTGATCGAGCGATTCTGAAAAGCCGTTTCCGAACGCCGCCTGCATCGTCGAATACTGAACTCCGTACAGCAGGCGAATCGATGGGCGCGCGTAGATTCCAAGGCCGGTGGGGTTGAGCACCAGGCCCCCTTTGAGCTGCAGCGTGTTGCGCACGCTGGCGTCGCCCATCTCGAGGCCACGGCTGTCGGAAACCCCCTGCGTGTTCCGGAAGATCGAGTCGTAGTGCTCGCGCCACAGGTTTCCATTCTTCGATTTTTCCTGCGCGACGACGCCTTCGAGAAGCACGTGCACCACCTGGGTCAGGTAGACCTGAACCCGCAACAGGCTCGAAACGTAGGTGCGGTTGTCTTCGCCCGCAGCGATCTTGTTCGCCAGGTTGCTGTCGTCGCCGTACAGCACTCCCCAGACCGCATCGATCCGCTCAGGCCAGAGGTTCATCAGTGCCTCGTTGCCAATCTCGAGTTGATAGCGATCGCGGGTGAGATCGGCGGTGTAGATGCGAAAAGGTCGACCCTCGAACACTTCGTCGTAGAAATTGTCGGGGTGTAGGCGCTTGTACGAGACAAACAGCTTGTTCCATTTCAACGGGCCGAGCTCTCCAAAGCCCAAGTAGCCGACCGCTCGCCACGAGATCGACGCTTGGGACGAAGGCTTCGGGCGAGTGAAGAGCGCATCGGTTCCGGGGTTGTTCTCGCGGAAGCGCTTCACCACTTCCTTGCGAGCGAAGTCTTCGTACCGAACGTCGGCAATGACGTAGCTCGAGTTGCGATTGCCTTCGACGAAGGGCTCATAGCCAAGCTGCGCGC
>JANOHG010000942.1:0-11423 GCA_031406375.1 Archangiaceae bacterium
GCTTTTCCTCGAGCGCAGACGCCAGCGCTAGGTGCGGGTCCGGAAACAGCCGCACCAGTTCGCCTTTCCCTGCCGCTTCGCTGCATGAGAGCGCGAGGTCTCCGCTGCCATCGATCACCACCACCTTCAACGGGCGCACGAGCTTGCCGCCCGGAAGCGGAACCGTCGCGCCTGCGCGCACCAGCTTCACCTCGAGCGCGTCGAGCATCCCCGTCATCGACGCGAGCGCAGCCGCTGTCAGCTGCCCGTCTTTGTGAGTTTCGAACAGCTCTTCCATCTGGGCGCCCAGCCGAGTGACCTCGGGCAAACCGAACGAGGTGCCGGTGCCTCGGAAACGGTGCGCCTCGGTGCGGAAAATCTTCACCGCCGCCTTCGAGTCCTTGCCGCGCAAGTCGGGTAACGCGGCACGCATGTTGGTGGTGCGTTCAGCTGCAAGGACGAGGAAGTCAGTCAACAGCTCGACCGCGGTGGTGATGTCGAGCTCGAGTTCGTCGTCTGGCTGAAGCGCCTGCGGTGTCATCCCCGGAAAGCGGGCAATCGCACGCTTGAGATCTTCGACGCTGATCGGCTTGTGAAGCACCACATCGACTTTGATGACGTTGAGCAGGCGCTGACGGCTCTTGATGTCGCGGAAGAACGCACTGACAAAAATCATCGGCAGCTCAGCCAAGGGCCAACGGGCGCGCGCTCGCAACGCCACCTCATCGCCGCGGATTCCCGGCAGCAGCCCGTCGATAATCATCAGCTTCGGCTTGCTGTTTTCGATGAGCTTCAGCGCTTCCTCACCGGAGCGAACCGCGAGGCACTTCACGCCCGTCGGGACAAGAACGCTCTCAACGAGCCGATGAAAACCGGGGTCGTCATCGACGATGAGCACTTGATCAGAAAGACTCACGCACCTGCCGGTGTACACCAAACTTCACACTTCGAGGACGGCGCAAAGACCTACCCGTTGTTAAATGCGAACCCCGTGGCGATGCGCAGGGTTCTGGCTGGGGTGGCGTTCTCAGTACTGCTGCACGCAGCCGTCGTGTCGTGGCTTTTGTCACGCCCGGTTCTCGCCAGCGCAAAGCCTCGCGCCACCTTGTTGGTGCTGGTGGAAGTGAACCTACCAGCCCCTACCCAGAGACCGCCCGAGCCACCGGCACCCACACCCTTGCGCCTACCGCCTGCGCGCGTTCGGCCCGCGCCGCGATTGGAACCTAAGGTGCCAGTCATCGAAGCCGAGCCTCAGCTCGAGGCGCCGCTGGTCACTGACGCGCCAACCGCCGATGCTTTCGCAGTCGCCGCGCCGCGGTTGGCGCTGCCTTCGCTCGGGCTGACGCTCTGGCCCGATGCGGGCTTCGCCGAGGCAGTCGAGCCAGCAGGCCTTCACGCGCCCGAAATCCCAAAGGACCTGGTGGCAGAGCTCGCCCGCCAAACGCTTGGGCGGGGAAGGGTCGACCGCGGCCTGGTGCACCCCTACTATCAGCAGCTGGGGAAGGTGCTGCTGAAGAGCTGGGACGCTGATCGATCGGTCTCGACCAGGGGATTGAAGGGGTTCGCAGAGTCGACGGTCGAGAACACCAAGGCATGGAACAAGATCTGGTTGGAGAAGGCAGGCACCTACGGCGGTTCAGGTTCCCCCTTCGATGTACCGACCGCGGGGCGCGCCAAGCCCTTGAATGATCGCCTCATTCCAGGCCACGACCTTCAGGCGAGGCGCGAGGTTCAGCGCGAGATGGCGAAGCAGTTCCGTTCGAGCCGAAGGGCGGAAATCCGAGTAACCCAGGCCGCGAACGGGAAGCTGCTGAAGGTCGAGCTGCTCAAGCCGAGCAATGATGTGTACGTCGATCAACAGGCGCTGGCCGACGTTCGCGCGGCGGCGCAGAAGCTGCCTGCGCCTCCTGATGAAGCGGTGGGCGCCAAGCCTTTGCTGATGAGCACCTGGGAGTTCGAGCTGGTGGTGAGCATCACGCCTCCTGTGCCGACGTTCACCTTCGAGTTCGACGAGGCGATCGGATTCGTCGACGTCCGGCTTCCACTCGATCGCCGCATCTACAAGAAGGTGAAGCTGCTGTCGGTGGATTGAACGGGTGAGTGAAGGTAAGAGTCGCTCATGACGAACCAGACGAGCCACCGAATTTGCTCGGCAGTGTTGGCGCTCGCAGCGATGTCGGCGGCCGCGCAGCCCTACCCCATTCTGCCTCCGATTTCGCAGTCCTACGTTCCACTGGTGGGCGCCGTCACTGCCGTCGTATCCGACAAGGATGACGGGTACGCGACCATCGCCCTGGGCTTTGGGTTCTCTTACTACGGCCAGACCTACACCACCGTGCACGTCAACACGAACGGGTTCCTTGCGTTCGGAAACACCTCGGTCTGCGAGCAGAGCGTCGGTTGCTACAACCCCATCGCGACGGACGGCGCAATTCCGCGCGCGATGCGCAGTGACAACATTCACAACTTGATCGCCCCCTGGTGGGATGACCTTTGGGTCGATGGCGCGGGCACCATCCGTTCGCTCCAGTCCAGCGGCCAGATTCAGATCGAATTCTCGAACGTTCGCGACTTGAGCTCGACCTACACGATGTCGTTCACCGTCAAGCTCACCTCGACTGGCTCGTTCGAAATTCACTACGGAAGCTTCGTGGGCACCCTTGGAAGCGCGTCGATGGGCTTCGAGAACGCAACCGGCACCGCGGGAGCTCCGCTGTTGGCCTGCTCGGCAGTCGCGGCAAACTGCGCCCAGGCCAATTGGCCGACCAATACCCGCTACGTCATCGGCCAGCCTCAGCAAGCCGACATCGTCGTTCACTCAGTCACCTTCTCGAATCAGGTGGTCGACAGCGCGGGCAACGTCAGCCTCAACCTCACCGCGACCCTTCAGAACTACGGGCAAATGGCGGCGAGCCCGCCGTTTGCGTGGAAGGCGTACCTGTCAACCGACACCACCCTTGGCGGCGACATTCTCGTTCACACCGCCGCTGCCACTGTCACCCTCACCAGCGCGACTGCACTGTCTGGATCAACCACGATGGTGAGCGCGGTTGGGGCAACCCTCACGCCGCCAGGGCCCGCTCAATACTATGTGCTGGTCGAGGCCGATTCCAGCAAGGTGGTGACCGAGGCGTCCGAGCTGAACAACGTAGGCAGCTCGACGAGCTACTTCGTGAACGGCATCGACCTCATCGCCACCGAGGTCTCGAATCTGGGCGCGATCACCACCGGCCCTGGTAACCCGATGTCGGTCAACGTCAAGTGGACCAACCTGGGCACGATTCCCACGCCGTCAGCGGTCAACTACCGCATCCTCGTCTCGACCGACGCGATCGTCGGCACCACCGATTTCGCGATTTACGCCGCAACCCGCGCAATGGCAGCGGGTGAGGTCGTCAACGAGAGCCTCAGTTTCAACGTGCCGAACAACGTTCCCGGAGGAGACTTCTTCCTCATCCTTCAGATCGACCCTGGGAACGCGATTGTCGAGGCGAACGAAGCCAACAACGTGTCGGTATCGGCCGCGAAGGTCACGATGAAGCAGGCCGATTTGGTCAACCTCGCCACCCACTTCGTCGACGCAATCACCCGTTCACCTACTCGCATTGGGTACTTCGGCGAGGCGGCCAGGGCCACGGTGTCGATGAGCAACATCGGCGGAGCGAACGCCAGCAATTTCAAGGTCGCGGTGGTCATCTCAACCGACGCCTCCCTTTCACTGCTGTCCGATACCATCGCATTCGAAGCAGACGTTGCGCTCGTCGCGCAGACAGCATCGCTGGAACTCGAGATCCCCTTCACGATGCCGCTGAAGGATCGCGCCAACCTGCCCTTTGCGACCGGCCACTACTACATCTTCACGATTCTCGACTCGACCAGCCAGGTCACCGAGCTCATCGAGGCGAACAACAACCTGGCGGTGATGGGCACGGTGCTGCTGCGCGCGCCTGCGCCAGATCTCACCGTCACCCGAGTCGACACGCCTGCGACGGGCGCGGTCGGTGAAATCATTCAGGTGATGCGCACCTTCAAGAACATCGGCAACGTGGCCGCAGCAACCGCGAGGTACCGGTATTTCGCTTCGGCGAATACCATCATCACCCCCGACGACGTTCCGTTGGAAATCATCAGGTCCGGAACACCTGCGCTCGACGGGGTGGTCACGCTCGCCATCGGAGAATCCGACACTCAGGCCGAGGTGCTGCGGCTTCCCGCGACGATGCCATCAGGGACCTACTTCGTGGGCGCGATCATCGACACCGACGCGGCAATCGCTGAAACCGATGAGCTGAATAATTCGGGGGCGGCGACCGCCATCCAGGTGGCAGCTTCGAGTCTGCGGGTGTCGACTGAGCAGGTGCCAGACGCGATTGTCGATCGCCCCTACGGCTTCCGATTGGTGGCGAGGGGGGAACAAGGCTTAGCGTCGACTTGGGCGCTCGAGCCGAATCAGGGAGCCTTGCCAGCGGGAATGAGCCTCGCGGCCGATGGCCAGCTCAGCGGCACTCCGACTTCCCCTTCAGTGACCGGCGTCACCGTGGTGGTGACCAACAACGGACGTCACGCCACCGCCCGGCTGGTGCTGCGCGCGTTGCCGGCGACGACCCAGGTTGAGATCACCACTGTCTGGGTGCCCGTGGTGATCAACCTGGCGGCGCAAAAGTACGAGTTCGCGCTAGGAGCCGCCGGAGGCGTGAAGCCGTACTCGTGGAAAATTGTCACTGGGCTCCTGCCAGCCCAACTCGTCCTCAGTTCCGATGGCGTCATCTCGGGGTTGCCACGCTCTGTCGGGGCTGATGGAGCGAGCAACGTGTTGTTCGAGGTGAGAGACTCGTTGGGGACGCGAGCGCAAAAATCGTTGTCGATTCGAGTCATTGCTTCGGGCTCGATCGTCCTCAAAAACCTGAGCTTGCCCGATGGGCTGGTGGGAGTGGACTACGGCACCGACGTCGCCGCCCAGAACGGGGACTTGTCGGTGTTCACCTCGGCGCAGAAGCCCCTCGTCTGGACACTGCAAGGAGAGCTCCCCGACGGGCTGAAGATGAAACCTTCGTCCGACGTTCTGTTGATCGAAGGGACACCCCAGCGCGCGGGCCTCTACAGCTTCACCCTCATCATCGAGGATGCGAAAGGGCGCACCGACACCGCCGAGTTCCGCATTCGAATCTACCCGTCGCGCTTCAAGCTGGGGTCGGTCGGGCTGCCGGATCTGGCGCGGCCGGGCGACACGTTGGCGTTTGGCATCACCGCCACCTCACAGGCCAACCCAACGTTCTCGATCTACGCGGGCCAGCTGCCACGGGGGCTGACGCTCGCACCCGATGGGAAAATCACCGGGACGATTCCAAACGTGAACTCGTCGGAAGGTACCTACAACTTCGCCGTCGACGCGATTGACGCCCAGGGCGCGACGGGCTTGGGAGCCTTCTCACTCGAAGTGAAACGCGCGCCAGCGGTACCACGCTGTGGCTGCAACAGCGCACTCGACGGGGTGTGGTTGCTGGCGCTGTTGATGCCCTTCGCGCTGCGACGAAAAGGTGTGTGCGTGTAGGGCATCAGTAAGGTGGCAACCGGCTCGTTCGACAGCTCGGTTGGAGATTGCTGACCGAAGCAGCGAAGCTCAGGATTCGATGCATCGTCTGAGCGGGCTCATCTGGTGTCTCGCGCTGGCTGCGTGTCCTGCGCCCGAAGTGCCTGACGCGGGAAGCTTCGATTCCGGATTGCCCGACGCAGGCGTGGATGCAGGCGACGGAGCTAAAGTCGATGCGGGTGCAGATGCGGGAAGCGATGCGGGGCCGATTGACGCAGGGCCTGACCTTCGCTGTCCTCTGCCGAACGGTGCAAGCGCTGATGGGGGCCTGGTTCGAATCGTCGCCGCGAACCTCTCGAGTGGAAGCCAGCAGTCGTGGAACCCCGGCGAGGGCAAGCGGATCCTTCAAGGCCTCAAACCCGACGTCGCGCTGATGCAGGAATGGAACATCGGCAGCAACACCGACACCGACCGCCGCGCTTTCGTCGACAGCACGTTCGGAACCGGGTTCTGCTTTCACATTCAGTCGGGCGGAGTAATACCGAATGGAGTGATCAGCCGGTGGCCGATTCTCGATGCGGGGCAATGGGTCGACCCGCAAGTAGGCAACCGCGCGTTTGCATGGGCGCAAATCGACGTTCCCGGCCCACGAGATCTCTGGGCGGTGAGCATTCACCTGTTGACCACGGGCTCGATGCGAAACGCCGAGGCGCAAGCGCTGGTGATGAACATCAACCAGTTCATCCCCGCCGCGGACTTGCTCGTGGTTGGCGGAGACCTCAACAGCAGCAACCGCACCGAGCCGGCGATTACAACGCTCTCGCAGGTAGTGCGCACCCTCGGCCCTCACCCGGTCGACGCGTTCAACAACGGGAACACCAACGCCGGGCGCAGCCAGCCCTACGACTGGGTGATGGCGGACGAAGATCTCTACGCGCTGCAAGTTCCGGTGGTGGTTGGCGCCGCGACGTTCGACGCAGGGCTGGTGTTCGACAGCCGCATCTTCAGCCCCCTCTCGGCGGTGGCTCCGATTCAACCTTTAGACAGCGCCGAGCAGTACATGCAGCACATGGCCGTCGTGAAGGACTTCCTGCTGCCGTAGCTTCGTCGAGTCGCCCGACTCTTACGGGTCGGCTTTGTTTTCGAATGCCACCCACGCGGCCTCGGCCGCACGGACGAAATGGGCAGCAGCGGTGTCAGGAAGGTTCGCTGCGTCGGTGGGAATCACCGCGCGGACACGGTAGACGATTCGACTCTTCGCATTGAGCCAGATGCAGTCGACTTGTTGGCTGGTCACCGTGCCATTGCTGACGACGTCGGTGACCTTGCGACGAAGCTGCGTCGCAAGCTCGAAGCGAAAGACGGTGACTTTCCCATCGGTGGTGCTCGCCAATCCTTCGCTGCCCACCCACGTCGCACGCGGCCGGCTGTTCCGGGCGAGATGCACGGCATAGGCGACCACCGAAGCAACCACGGTGATGACCGTGGTGAACTCCACCGCCGGCCAATCAGCGATCTGAGCGGCGATGAAGCTCAGCAAAGCACCAGGGGCTCCGCCGACGACGACTCCGAAGATGATGCTTGCGCTGTGGTCGCGGTCGACGCGGCCATCGTGGACGTTGGTGGTGGCGCTGAGCACCTCGCCAATCTGGGCAGGCACCGAAGGAAAAGTGTCGATCTTTTTCGTTGGGGTTCCGCTGTGGTTCATCCACAGCGGCACATACTGCGGTGTCTTGAAATTGTTGTCTGCCCACGTCTTCCAGAGCTGTTTGGCGCGCGCCGACTTCGGATCCGGCTTGAGCCCCTTGGGCAGCGCGCGATCCGCCAGCGATTGCGCGATGCGAAATGGCAGCCCAGGTTCGTTGCGGGTGATTTCGTGGGCACGCACGAAGGTGAAGTCTGACTTCGCGTCAGGCGGCAGCACTTCGCAGTACCGCAAAAAGTCCCACGTTTCTTCGACCCGCTCGAGCGCGGCGACCGACAGCGCCGCCTCGAGGAACGTGGGGTGATGATTGACGGCCATAGGCAGATTCCAGCCTCAGAACGGAGGCAGGTCGCAGACGTAAAGCTCATTCTTTACGGGCCGAGACGTCATCCGAGGGATCACCGAACTGGAAGGCCGTGCCGTCATCGTCATCCTCGAAGAATCCCCAGCGTTCGGGTCAGCTTCTCCGCTGGATGAACTGTGGGCAAGCGGTCATTGGTGCGCTGAGATCCGAGCCGGCAACTCGCATCGCTCAACCCGTGACAGCGGTCGTTCTGCCTCGCTCGTCACAAAACATGCGCCCAACGCGTTCCACTGCTTAACTGTCGACCGTGGAGAACCGGCGCAGCCCCCAGCAGGCGCGAAAAGCGGTGAGCCTGACCGTAAAGCTCGCCCACCGCGGAATCGACGAGTTCGTCGAGAAGTACGCCACCAACATCTCGGTGGGCGGCCTCTTCATCCGCACGCGCGAGCCACAGCCCCTTGGCACGGTGGTTCACTTCAAGATCGAGATCGCCAACGGCCAGCGGATGCTGCAGGGAACCGCGGTGGTGAAGTGGATTCGCGGACCCACCGACCCGGCTGGCCCAGCGGGGATGGGGCTTGAATTCAAGGAGCTCGACGAGGCGAGCCACGCGGTCGTGAAGCGGATCCTCGCAGGCAATGCACCTGCGCCGGCCGGCGCTCCTCCAAAGATCCCTGCGGCAATGCCGAGCATCGCGCCCCTGGTGCCGCCAGCGTCTGCGCCCAGGCCGTCGAAAGCAGTCGCGAGCATTGCGCCAGTCGGGCGTGCAGCTCCACCCACCAAACCGCCCAACGTCCCTCGAGCGTCGGCCCCTGCGCCGAGCATCCCACCCAGCGTTCCCCGCGCGTCGGCCCCTGCCCCGAGCATCCCACCCAGCGTTCCCGTCGCCTCGGCCCCTGCCCCGAGCATCCCACCCAGCGTTCCCCTCGCCTCGGCGCCTGCGCCGAGCATCCCACCCGCGGTTCGGTCGAAGCCCATACCTCCCATCTCACCACCGGTGCCACCCAGCGCGCCGAACCGCGTTCCACCGAAGCCTGTCGGCCCGCCGAAGCCTAAGATTGAGCCCCCCGAAGAGATCTTCGAGCCGTTCGATCCTCCGCTTCCCGAGCCCGTCATACGCGCGCCGACTCCTGAGGAGCCACCAAGCGCTGAAGACGAAGGCTTCGATTTCGATTTTCCCGAGCTCGACTCGAGCCAAGCGGTCGACTTGGATCTCGACGCGCTGATTGCTCAAACGCCCGCGCCCCCCGCACCGCTTCGCCGCGAACCTGCGAAGGCTGCATTCAACGTAGACGTGGATCTCGACTTGTCGGCGGCTGCAACCGAACCACCTCCGCCCCCGTCCGAAGACGATCTCGCTGACCTGCCTGCCGCGACCCGTCACCCGTTGAAGCACCCGCCCGGTGCGCCAGCGCCGTCGACGCGTGCACCTGCGGGAGCCCTCGTCTTCCTCAAGCCACCTGCGACCATCGATGCGACCGGGCCGGTGGTTGGAATTGACCTCGGCACCAGCAACACCTGCTGCGCGGTGCTGGTGAACGGCAAACCGCAGATGCCTCGGTCGGCCGAAGGCTACTCGCTGATTCCATCAATCGTTGCGCTCAGTCGACAGGGCGCGCTGCTGGTCGGAAACCGAGCGAAGTCTCAGTTGATGCTCAACCCGAGCCAGTCGATCTACGGCGCGAAGCGCCTTGTCGGCCGCGATTTCGACAGCGAAACGGTGCAGCAGGTGCGCGAACGCTTCCACTACGAAATCGTCGCGGGCCCCGATGGCAAGGCCGCGGTGAAGCTCGGCAAGCACGTGCTGTCATTGGAAGAGGTGCAAGGCATCATTCTTCAAGAGTGCCGGCAGATGGCCGAACGCCACCTCGGCACCCCGGTGAGCCGCGCCGTCATCACCTGCCCTGCCTACTATTCGGAACAGCAGCGCGAGGCCGTGTGGTGGGCGGCTGCGATGGCAGGCCTCAAAGTCGAACGAATGCTCAATGAGCCCACGGCGGCCGCCCTTGCCTACGGCCTCAACCGGGGATTGGCGAAGAAGGTGCTCGTCTACGACCTCGGCGGAGGCACCTTCGACGCCACGATTCTGCGCATCGACGCCAACGTCTTCGAGGTGCTGGCGACTGGAGGCGACATCTTTCTGGGTGGGCTCGACTTCGACAACCAACTGGTGGACGAACTGCTGGCCCGCTTCGTCAAACAGCATGGGCAGGCCTTCTCGGGAGACCCCGTCGCGCTCTCGCGAATCGCGGCCGAAGCCGAACGGACCAAGGTCGCGCTCACAGAACGGTCCCAGGTCGAGGCGGTGCTGCCGATGCTGCAGATGACGGCCGATGGAAAGCCGTTGGATCTCAAAACAGTGGTCACTCGCGACGAGCTCAACGCGCTGAGCGCGAGCCTGGTTGATCGCACCATCGACGTCGTCAAAGACGTGCTGCTCGACGCGAAGCTCAAGTTCTCGGATCTGGACGACATTGTGCTGGTGGGCGGAATGAGCCGAATGCCGTTGGTTCGCGACCGCCTCAAGGCGCTGTTCGGAAAGGCGGCACTGGCGAACATCAACGCGGACGAAGCAGTGGCGCTGGGCGCGGCGCTTTATTCGGGCACCGTCGACAAGGTCTCGAACGTGGTGCTGATCGATGTGGTCCCAATGACGATTGGCATCGGGCTGCCTGGCGGAACCTTCAAGCGCATCATCCAGCGAAACACTCCGTTGCCGGCGGCTTCGTCGTTCGCTTTGAATACTTCGAAAGACGACGAGAAACACCTCGAGCTCAACCTGTTTCAAGGCGAAGACGCGCACGTCGTCGGCAACGAGTATCTGGGCACGGTAAGCATCGATGGGTTGCCGAAGGGCCCAAAGGGCAGCGTTCAGGTCATCGTCAGCGTCAAGCTCGATGCCGAGTGCGTCTTGCACGTCGATGCCCGTGAGCTGCGAAGTCGAGTGGCCTTCAAAGCGACCCTGGCGACGCGGTACACGCCAGAGCAGATTCGCACTCGGCTGGGCATCGCGCCAACAGCCAACGCGACGACGGGCGCGCGCGCGCAAGAGCTTGCGCAACGTGGCGGTCGCTTCTGGAGCTTCCTCAAGCGGGTGGTCGGCTAACCCCGCCCAGAAGTCTCAGCATTTCGGCTGGAATGCGTACTCGGTGGTCTAGAGAGACAGCCCCCAATGCGTCTGTGTCTCTTCTTCGCCCTGCTGGTGCCTTCGTTCGCGCTGGCGGCGATCTACGAAGTCCCACTCGACAGGGTCAACAACGAGGACGACATCATCGACCTCGAGGACTCGGGAGAAATTTCTACCGAGACCGCAGACATCCTCTACGAAATGATGGTCGATGGAGTGGATCTCAATTCCGCGTCGCGCGATGAGCTCTACGATCTTCCCGGGCTGTCCTACGCCGATGCCGATGCGATTGTGCTCTACCGAAAGAACAAACGCATCGAAGACCCCGCCGAGTTGGTCGGCGCCGGTGCGATCATTGCGGCCCAGTTGCTGCTGATTACCCCCTTCATTCGAATCGACTCAGGTGCGGTGAAGTTGCCGATTTCCGGCAAATTTCGGCTTCGCACCGGCACCTCGAACGGAGACTTTCTACTTCCCCAAGGCCCGCTGCCGCCTCCCGCGTTCCTCGTCGGCAACCTGTCCTTTCCCTGGAATCTCTCGGGCGGCTTTATCGTCAACACCACCCGCCTGGTACCAGGCACTGCGCGGTACGACCCCTCTCGAGGCACGCTGGTGGTCGACCCTTTCGGGTACCGCGCTCAGTTGCCGGTGGCGCAGCTACAGTGGAAGGCTGGCAATCGAAGAGTCGTGCTCGGCACGTTCAGTCTTGGATTTGCAGAGCGCCTCACTCTCGACACCACCCGCCGCAAAGCTCCGGGCGGAATCACCTTGGGCTCAC
>JANOHG010001217.1:0-3739 GCA_031406375.1 Archangiaceae bacterium
CCATCTCGAGGTTGAGCATCGTCTGGCAGGTCTCTCGAAGGATCTTCAGATCCCTCTCTTGGATGTGCCGGCGATCCTCTCGCAGGTGAATGGTGATCTGCCCTGCGCCGGCGAGCTCAGCGATCGCGGCAGCAGTGACAGGATCCGGGTAACCCACTTTCCGCGCCTGGCGCAGAGTGGCGACGTGATCGACGTTGACTCCAAGGCGTATCATGCACGTTCGTCTATATCTCGCCTCCCCCGGTCTTTCGCCTTTCTCGCCATCGAAGTGCCCCGGATCGCCCGAATCACCGCCTGCGGATCTTCTTCTGGAACGCAGTGTCCAACGCCTTGAAGAACGGTGAAGCCCGCGTCAATTGCCACCGCGAGCCGTTCACCGTCGATCAGCGAGACGAGCCGATCGCGATCGCCCCAGATCACCTCGATCGGGAACTTCGAACCCAGCAGTTTCGCTGACGGCAGCTTGTAGCTCGACACGCTGCGAGTCGCTTCGATCATCCCCGCCCAAATGCCGGGGTTCTGCAGCGACTGAAAGTACCCGTCAACATGCCGATCGCTCAGTTTCTTCGCGTCGCCGAACAGCCACTGCACGTATTTCCGTACCAACGGCTTCCACAGCGGCAGCCGCGCGATCATCGCCGCTGACTCGTCTACCCCAGGAAGGTGCAGCAACTGCTTCGACTGCGGGTCGAGCCCCAGGGCGGGAACACTGGCGATCACCAGACGATCGACCAACGAGGGAAACTGAACCGCCAGCTCGAGCGCAACGAGGCCACCAAACGAATGGCCGACGATCGTCGCATGCTTGACGCCCTTCTCAAAAAGCCAGGGTTTCAACTTCAAGGCGATCGCAGCGGGGTTCATTTTCGCCCAAGCACGCGACTTTCCCGAATGAGGAAGATCGAGGGTGAGGAACCGGAACTCGTCGCGCCCCAGCGCTATCACCTCGTCAAAAACGTGCGTCGACGCCATCAACCCGTGGATCAGCACCACCGGCTTTCCTCTGCCCTGCTCATCGAAATGTGGATCAGTCGCCAAAGTAGAAATCGAACTCCTCGTGCCACAAGCTCACGTCGCGCCCCGCTTCCGCCTCTAGGCGCGTCTTCAGCTGCAACACCTCTTCGACCGAAAGCAGATCGCCCAGGTCTTCGGGCAGATCGCCCGCCAGCGAGAAATCGCCCATTTCCGCAACGCTCTTCACCAGCTCACCGAAGAGATAATCGCGCAGCGCCTCCGATTGCTGCCACGCCGAAGGAAGCTCGTCCGCGTCGATCTCACCTTTGGCCCAAGCCTCCACCCAGTCGTCTCGGGCGATCTTCAAAGCGCCAATGCCCGCTTGAGTGCGTCACCAATCTCTGCCGCCCAGGCCTCGTTCTTCTGCGCGTCCGGCCCTTCAATCAGTACCCGCGCCTTCGCCTCGGTGCCCGAAAAACGCACCAACACACGGCCTTCGTCGCCCAACTTGCCTTCGACCGACTTGATCGCCTTCAGCACCGCCGGCAACTCAGAGAGCTCGCGGCGCGACTTCACTTCGACGTTCAGCAGCGTCTGAGGAACGGGCTCGAAGATCTTCTTCAGCTCGCTCATCGGCTTGCCCGAACGACACATCACCGTCAGCACCTGCAGCGCCGCCAGCGTCCCATCGCCAGTGGTCGATTGGTCGAGGAAGATCAGGTGGCCCGATTGCTCACCGCCAAAGTTGTACCCGTGCTTGCGCATCTCTTCGACGACGTAGCGATCGCCTACCTTCGTTCGCACCACTTCCACGCCCAAACCTTGCACCGCGCGTTCGAGCCCCACGTTGCTCATCACCGTGGTGACCAGCGTCTTCTTCTTCAGCTCTTTGCGGCGCACCAATTCGCGCGCGCAGATCGCCATGATCGCGTCGCCATCGACGACTTCGCCCCGTTCGTCGACGATGATCAGCCGATCTGCGTCACCATCGACCGCGATTCCAAGGTTGGCCTGGTGCTTGAGCACTGCCTTCGCCATTCCTTCCGGGTGGGTCGCGCCACATTTATGGTTGATGTTCTTTCCGTCGGGATCAACGCCCAGTTTGATCACTTTGGCGCCCAGCTCTTCGAGCACTTCGGGCACCACCCGGTAGGCAGCGCCGTTCGCGCAGTCAGCGACCAGCGTCAGCCCTTCGAGCGTCAACTCGCGCGGAAAGGTGTTCTTCAAAAAGACGATGTAGCGCCCGCCTGCGTCCGCGAGCCGATGCGCGCCGCCGATCATGGTCGCGGTGGGGCGCAACCCGTCGATCGTGCCATCAGCGATGAGCGCTTCGATGCGCGCCTCGGTTTCGTCCGGCAGCTTGAAGCCGTCGCGCCAGAAAAACTTGATGCCGTTGTCCTGGTACGGGTTGTGCGACGCCGAGATGACTGCGCCCGCGTCGGCACGCATCGACGTGGTGATGTTGGCGATCGCCGGAGTCGGCAGCGGCCCGACCAGATCGACATCGACTCCCATCGACATGATCCCGGCGGCCAGCGCCTGCTCGAGCATGTAGCCAGACAGCCGGGTGTCTTTCCCGATGATTACCCGGTGACGGTGTTTGCCATTGCGGATGATGTAAGCCAGCGCGCGCCCAAGCTGCATCGCCATCTCAGCCGTCATCGGGAAAATGTTCGCGACCCCACGCACCCCGTCCGTTCCGAAGAGCTTCGGAGCGCGGGCCGTCGGGGGTGTGCCATTTTTCTTCATGGCGGGGGCCTATAGCCGAACCGCACCGCATCGCCCACCGCCGCTGCATCCGTAGCTTCGGCGACGTCGTGGACCCGCACGATGTCGGCACTGCCCATCGCCGCGACGATCGCCACCGTGGCGGCGGTCGCGACCGCCCGATGTCCCGCGTCTTTGCCGGTCACCTTTCCCAAGAACGCCTTTCGCGAGGTGCCCACCAGCACTGGGTACCCAAGGTCGCGAAGCTCACTCAGCCGCCGAAGCAGCGTGAGGTTGTGATCCACCGTCTTGCCGAACCCGATGCCAGGGTCGACGACGATCCGAGCGCGAGCGATTCCCGCGGCGAGCGCACGCGTCGCCGCTGCCTCGAGAAACGCTCGCACGTCGGCCACCACATCACCGTAGCGGGGGTCCACCTGCATCGTGCGCGGGGTACCGAGCATGTGCATCACGCAGATCGCTGAGCGCGTCTGGGCGACCACCGCCGCCATCTGGGAATCTGCGATCAGACCCGTCACGTCGTTGATCATCGACGCGCCTGCCAGCACGGCCGCGTGTGCAACCCGCGCCTTGGAAGTATCGATTGAGATCGGAATCTCGGGGCAAACCCGCGACAGAGCGCGGATGACGTCGACCACGCGACGCAGCTCTTCGTCCGCGGGCACCTCTTCAGCGCCGGGCCGGGTTGATTCGCCTCCGACATCGAGGATGTGCGCACCCGCTTTGACCAACGCCTCACCCTGGGCAACCGCGGCGCCGGCATCGAAGAACTTCCCGCCGTCGCTGAAGCTGTCAGGGGTGACATTCACGACCCCCATCAGCAACGTGCGCTGACCCAGCTCGATGCGATGATCTCTAAGCTCGAGGATCATCGCGGCTTCAGCGCCAACCGAACCGGGCGCCGCGGCGCGCGCTTCGCGCCGAGACAACCACCGAGTCATTCATCGACACCAGGAATTCCCTAGGTCTCTTTCTGCCGATTCGTGGGGCTTCAGCGCTCATGCCCCAGACCTACCAGTGAGCGCGCGCTCACACGAGCGCGGCGTCGAAGTACACT
>JANOHG010001241.1:0-3209 GCA_031406375.1 Archangiaceae bacterium
AGGCGGTTGTCGGCCCGGTGCCAGAACGCACATCGGCAACCTTCGAAGCGCTGCGGGGTGGCTCACGTTGGAACAGCGGCATCGAGGCGATCAGCTCGTTCTGTTCCTCGGGTGCGCGACCGCGAAAGTTGAGGTTGTCCATGATGAAGCCCATCGATTCGACGAACCCGAGCGCTTCACCTTCTTCCGCCTGGTACTTGTCGGAAGACACGGCTCGATTCGAAGGAACGTAAACGGCGCATTGCGCGCTGTCTGGCATGTAGAGGTAAACAAAGACCGCAAACCCTTGAGGTCCCCGGAGCCCGAGAATGAAAGCGCGCGCTGGGCCCGCTTGTCGTCCTGGAACCGCGAGGTGGGGGTGATTGAGCGACTCATACAGAGCGACGATCTGATCTTTGACCGCCGGGAGGCCGCGCAGTCGCTCGTCAATGGTGAACACTTTTTATGCAGCTCCTTCAGCGCGCGGTCAGCGAAAATTCTTTCGAGATGTCGTCGGTGTTGGCGGCGGTGCGTTCGAATTTCACCACCGGGTTGTCGATCATCACGTGATCGCCGCTCATCGACCCTTCCCCGATGATGATCCGGAAAAAGTGGGAGCTCGATGCGCTCTTGCGTGCCTCGGGCGCGACCTTCTTGGCGATGAACATCACGGTGTTTTTCCCGGGGATCAGGTTCTTGGTGATTTCAGAGACGATCTGGTCTTCGGTGCTCTTCAGCTTTCGAAGCCACTTCGAGTTCACATACATGTCGACGTCGTATTCCGACATCCCAACCACGTTCTGCTCGGTGACGAGAAAATACTGCTTTCGAATCACCCCTGAACTCGCGACAGGCACTTCGGCAGGCGCACCTTCGAGCTGCTTCACTGCGTAGCCCGGTGCTTCAATTAACACGTTGCCCTTCTCGTCGATTCGTACGGTTGCTTTCTCGAACTTTTGGTTGGTGACTCCGTCGATCTTCACGCCGTTGAGATAGACGCTTCCGGCCAGCGCCGAGACAGACATCAGGACCCAGGTGAAGACGGCGAAGCGCATCGAAGAAACCTCGCATTGTTGCGTACTTACGACTTAGTCCAAACGCACGCCCACCGCGAAAATTTCACGGTCCGGTGTTAGTGACCTTGAAACCCATGAGATCATTCTTCGCCCGATTGAAGCTTGCGTCCGCGATCCTCTTCGGACGCGCACCCGTCGCGCCTCAACAGCCCGCCTTGCCCGCCCAAACGCTCGAAGCCAGCCATGCCAGCGGGCTGTTTCTGCTTGGCATCATGCAGCGCGAAGGGCGATTGATCGATTTTCTGCAGGAAGACGTGGCCGCGTTCAGCGACGCCGAAATGGGAGCCGCCGCTCGCCTCGTCCACGAAGGGTGTCGAAGGGTGATGCTCGAGTATTTGCCGGTCGTCGCGGTAGTACCGCAGTCCGAAGGGGACCCCGTCACGGTACCCGCAGGCTTCGACGCCAACCGCTACCGGCTGTCAGGCAACGTCACCGGGCAGGCGCCGTTCTCGGGGTCACTCAAACACCACGGCTGGTTAGCGACCGAGGTGAAGCTGCCCACACTCCCGACGACGATCGACGTCAAGGTTCTCGCGCCGGCGGAAGTGGAGCTGCGTTGAAGGACGCACGTCGCTATTCGATCGGAATCGACCTCGGCACCACCCACAGCGCGCTGTCGTACCAGCGCCTCGATGCCGAAGTCGGCCGCGGAGCACAGCAAGCGGTGCTGCCAGTTCCACAGCTCACCGCGCCAGGCACGCTCGAGAGCAAGCAGTTGCTTCCGTCATTTCTCTACCTGCCCGCCGAGAATGAGTTTCCGCCTGGTTCGCTGGCGTTGCCGTGGAACAACACGCCGCCGCTGGTCGGCGAGCTCGCGAGAACCCATGGCGTCAAGGTGCCGACCCGGCTCGTCGCTTCCGCCAAGAGCTGGCTGTGTCACCCCACCGTCGATCGCCGCGCAGAGATTCTGCCCTGGCAAGCGCCTCCCGACGTGCAACGGCTGTCGCCCGTCGACGCCGCCGCCAAAGTTCTCAGCCATCTGGCCTCGGCCTTCAAGGCCGCGCTCGATCTGCCGCTGGATCAACAAGAGGTGATCGTCACAGTCCCTGCGTCATTCGATGCGGCGGCGCGCGATCTCACCCTCGAGGCGGCGGTGCGTGCGGGGCTGCCGAAAGTCACGCTGCTCGAAGAGCCACTGGCTGCGCTGTATGCGTGGCTCGAAGCGATGGGCGATGGTTTCCGCAAGCAGGTCAGGGCCAAAGATGTGCTGTTGGTGGTCGACGTCGGCGGCGGCACGTCCGACTTTTCATTGATTGGAGTCGCCGAAGAAAACGGTGAGCTGCGGCTCGAGCGTCACTCGGTCGGAAACCACATTCTGCTCGGAGGCGACAACATGGATCTCGCGCTCGCCTATTCCCAGGCTGAGCGCTTCAAAGCAGCGGGCAAGAGCCTCGACACGTGGCAGCTGACCGCGCTGACGCACGCCTGCCGCGGCGCGAAAGAGAAGCTGTTTGAAGACGTAAGGCGCTGAAGGCGCCGGTGGTAATCCCTGGACGCGGCAGCGCGTTGATTGGCGGAACCATCAAGGGCGAGCTCGACCGCGCTGAGCTGACCGCCCTGCTCGTTGAAGGCTTCTTCCCGAACACAAGCATCGACGAGCTGCCGGCGACTGCGCGTCGAACGGGGCTGGCCCAGGTCGGCCTCCCCTACGCACAGGACGCCGGCATCACCCGACACCTCGCATCGTTTCTGACCCGGCAGGCGGGCTCGCTGAAGCTGAACGGCGGTGCCTTCGTTCATCCAACGCTCGTGCTGTTCAACGGCGGAGTCTTCAAGGCGCCCGCGTTTCGCACCCGACTGCTCGAGGTGCTCAACGGGTGGCTGGTTGCCGACGGGGGTGACCGCGCGCGCGAACTGCCCGGCGCAGAGCTCGATCTCGCGGTGGCTCGCGGCGCTGCGTATTACGGCTGGGTCAAAGAAGGCCACGGACTTCGAATCCGCGCAGGCACTGCGCGCAGCTATTACGTCGGCGTCGAATCCTCGATGCCCGCGGTGCCGGGCTTCACGCCTAACGTCAAAGCGCTGTGTGTCGCGTCCTTCGGAATGGAAGAAGGAGCAAAGGCGGAAATCCCCCCGCACGAGTTCGGCCTCACCGTTGGAGCGCCGACCGCGTTCCGCTTCTTCTCGTCGTCCACGCGGCGCGACGACAAGGTC
>JANOHG010001276.1:0-2444 GCA_031406375.1 Archangiaceae bacterium
GCCCGATGGAAACGACGTGATGCCATTCTCGATGGCGCCGTGCAGCTTGACCCGCCCATCAACCGAGGGTTCGGCGTCGTTGGTGTCGACTGAAACCAGGGCCCGAACCCCAGCATCGGGCCCGGCAACCGGCCAGGGCACTGGCTGCATAGCGGGGTCCGCCGAAAGTACGAGTGCGAAGAGAAGAAAGGAAACCGGCATCGGCGGCGACACTCTACGTCGCGCCGCTTACCGATCGGAGCCTCAACGCTCTCGACGTAGAACGCCACGAAACCGCCGCGAAACTACTTCGGCTGGCTCAACACCAGCCACAGGTCTCCGCCGTGCCATTCGCCTGCTTGCTGAAACAGCGATCCATCACGACCGAGCTTCGAGGTGCTCTCGCCCTGCGGAAACTTCACCTTAATGGTCGCGACGCCTTGCTCGAGTGTCAACAGCGACATCTCGGCGTTCTTTCCATTCGGCAACGGAAGCACGACCGCCTTCGCCTCGAGTGTCACCTTCTGCGTCGAGACCTTCTTCATCGTGCCGTACTTTTTTCCCTGTGACAGCGCCTTCTGCATCGACTCGAGCCCAGGCTCGATGACTCCGACCGAGACCTGAGCGTGGACGACCTCTGCTTTCACGCTCACCTTCGCATCGTCAGCGATGGCCGCCGACGAGACGAGCAACGCCAGCAGCGCGATTCTCAAAGCTCTCCCGCCTTCTTTGACGCATCAGGTGGCTCGAGATCCAACTCTTCATGACGAACGTCGTCGCCGCTGTTGGCGGTGCCATCGTCCACCATCCAGATGATCGCATCGCCCTTCTCAGTTTCCATCACCACGGGCCGCACTTTCGCGTCGGTATCGACCAAGACCGTCTGAACCTCAACGCGCGCGTTCGCGTAACCGTTGCTGTCCTGACCTGACAGCTTCACCACCGCGCCCGCCGTCAGCACCAGCGCGCACGCCATCGCTCCAACCGTCAACAGCGTGGTGCGCTGGTAGGTGAACATCTCCGAGACAGACAGCTTGAGCCGCTCGAACATGGGCAGCTTTTGCGGTGTCACCCGCGCCATCACCTGATTGGCGAACTCTGAGAAGTCCTGCTCATCGGCCAACATCTCGAACGAGAGGCGCGTCAAACCTGAAGCGGCTCGGAAATCTGCGACCTGGGCCGCGCTTTCCTTGTCCGCCGCGATGTGGCGTTCCACCACCTGACGCTCTTCGGGTGACAGCTCTCCGTCAACGTAGGGTGACAGCAGCGGCTCAAAAGTCTTTCGTGCGGGATTCTTCATCGCGTGGCCTTCTTTGCAAGCGCGTCGCTCGTCACGACGCGCGATTTCAAAGGCTTATTCAGTGCCAACACCAGACTTCGATTCATCCAACTCTAAGTATTCGTTGAGAATTTTCTGAACCTTCAGCCGCGCGTGAAACAACCGCGACATCACCGTGCCTTTGGGAATCCCTAGGGTACGCGAGAGGTCCTCGTAGCTCATTCCTTCAATTTCTCTCAACAGGATGATGGCCCGATGCTTTTCGGGCACCTCGGCCAGTGCGGTCTGGATCTTCTCGGCGAGCTCCTTTCGAAGCATCGACTTCTGCGGGTTGGTGCCCAGCCGCGTGCCGAGCGCGCCGATGTTCGCCTCTGCCGTGTCGTTGGCGATGGTCTCGTCGAACTCGACATGTTCGCCTTTCGAGCTGCCCCGCTTGCGCATCACGTCGATGCTGATGTTGACGGTGATGCGGTAAATCCACGTGTAGAAGCTCGAGTCACCCTTGAAGTGGTCGAGGTATTTGTAAACCTTGATGAAGGCTTCCTGCGCGACGTCGCGGGCTTCTTCTTTGTCCTTCAACATGCCGAGCGCGACCGAGTAGACCTTTCGCTGGTACCGCTCGACGAGCGCCTTGAAGGCCCGTTGATCACCCGTCCTGACGCGCTGTACGAGCGTGAGATCATCGGTGGCCAAGGCGCTGCGGACCTTAACTGTAGATGCTCACCACTGCCACGGCGTTGTGTTGGAACCCTGGCCCGGCGAAACTCCGCGCGATTTTGCGACTGCCCTCTTTCTGCGTGTTCGCTGGCCTCTTGGCGTGCTCATCAGCGCCAGGCGGAGGCCTCAAAGCGACCGTGCGGTTCCTGGACACCGACGCCCAGTGTGCGCTGGTCTTCGTCACTGGGAGCAACAACCAGGTGCAGACCAGCCTCCCACTGCTTCGCACCGGCAAAGACCGGGTCGTGGGCATCGTCCAAGACCACAACACCGGGGCAGCGATCAGCGTTCAAGCGAAGGGGTTTGCCGCTGTCGACTGCAGCGGCTTACCGATTGATTTCAGCAAGGTAGAGTACCGCGAGTTTTTCAGCGGTGAGACCTCATCGCCCGCTCTGCTGGTGCTGAAAGGCGGCGCGACCCCTGATGCCGGGTTGCCCGATGCAGGAGAGGCGGTCGTTGATGCCGGAAT
>JANOHG010001278.1:0-7979 GCA_031406375.1 Archangiaceae bacterium
TCAACCTCGAACTCGCGAGCCGGTATATCGATGCAAAGCAGCCCGACAAAGCGATCAAGGTGCTCGAACCGCTGGCCAAGGCATCCGATGCACGAGGTGAGACGCTGTTGCGGTTGGGCTACGCCAAGTTGCTCAACGGAGATCTCGACCAAGCGCAGAAGCTGCTGACCCGTGCCGTCGCTGTCGCGAAAGAGCCCTATGAATGGCGTACCCGAGCGCGCGCGAAGCTGAACCTTGCGATGGTGGCGCTGAAGAAAGACAAGAAGAGCGAGGCGAAGAAGCTGCTGGGCGAGGCTTCGAAGGAAGGGCTGAAGATTAAGTCGAACGATGAAACGAAAGGCCTGCTTGAGCTGCTGACCCCTGCCGAGCTCGCGGCGCTTGATCCCGGCCAGAAGGGCAAGGAAGCCACCCCCTTCGCCGTGACGGGGGGCGAGGTGGATCCAGCAGCGGCGCGACCCGCGGCTCCGAAGGGCTTCGACGAACTGAAGGTGAAGTGATGAGGCCAGTACTCTTTCTCCTCGTCGTCCTTTCTGGATGCGTTTTGCCCAGGTCGTCGATGGAGCCGGTGCTGCGCGATGGAATGCAGGTCATCGAAGGCAATCCTGTTGACGGGCTGGCCTGGAGGTTGTGGCTTCCGACCCACGCGTCAGCCAGCGAACGACTGCGACTCGCTGTCTGGCTTCACCCGTCGCGTGACTCGGGCGAAGTGATTATCGAGCCGCTCGCACCACTGCTGGCGAAGCACGGCTATGCGCTGCTGGTTCCGCTGAAGAACGACTACCACGGGTGGACCAGCACTGAGATTAAAGCGCTCTTCGGGCAGACAATTCCCCACGTCGCGTTGCGGCCTGACGTGGATGCTCAGCTGCCGCTGTTAATCGGCTTCTCTGCCGGAGGGCAGATGGCGTTGCACCTTTGGCATAAAGCCCCCGAAGCCTTGGGTGCGGTGGTGCTGATTGGCACTTTGCCTGCGCTGGTCAGCGATGGGGTCAAACAACCGGTCATCATTCCTGCGCGAGAGCAGGTGCTCGGGACGGCGGTGCTGTCGCTGGTCGGTGAGAACGAGCGCGGCGCTGCCGACTGGGTGCGGGTCGCCCCCGACTGGCTCGCGGCAGGTGTTCCACTCACTTTGCAGATTGTCTCTGCTCGCAGTCACGAGTGGCTGATTGGGCCGCGTGAAACAGTTCTGTTCGAGACGTGGCTCGAAACCATTTCGGAGTCGTCAACCGCTTTGCGGTGAGGTGGTTGACAACTCTTCGGCGCACGCTAAGCAGGCGCCATGTCGACCACTTTCACCGCCCACGCCCACTCGGCTTTCCCCGTTGAACTGCCGCTGCGCCACGACTGGACGGTGGTGGAGGTGCGGGCAATTCACGACCTGCCGCTGATGGATCTCGTCTATCGCGCGCAATCGCTTCACCGCGCGGTTTTCAAAGAGCACCAGGTTCAGCTGTGCTCTTTGCTGTCAATCAAGACTGGAGGTTGCCCTGAAGACTGCGGCTACTGCCCGCAATCCGCGCACTACAAGACCGGCGTGAAATCCGAGAAGTTGATGCCGGTCGACGACGTACTCAAAGCTGCAGCCGAAGCGCGCGAGGCTGGAGCTTCGCGTTTCTGCATGGGCGCAGCCTGGCGCGAAGTGAAAGATGGCCCGCAGTTCGACTCAGTGTTGCAGATGGTGAAGGGTGTCAAAGCGCTGGGAATGGAAGCGTGCTGCACGTTGGGAATGATTACCGACACTCAAGCGAAGGCGCTCAAGCAGGCGGGTTTAACCGCGTACAACCACAACCTCGACACCTCCCAAGCCGCGTACGGCGACATCATCAGCACCCGCACGTATCAAGAACGACTCGACACGCTTGCTCGCGTGCGCGAAGCCGGCATCTCGGTGTGCAGTGGCGGAATCATCGGCTTGGGTGAGTCGGTGGATGATCGATGCGGGATGCTGGTGACCCTGGCGAATCAGCCGACGCATCCCGAATCGGTACCCATCAACGCGTTGGTGCCGGTGAAAGGAACTCCGCTGGAGAATCAGCCGAAGGTCAACCCAATTGAGCTGGTGCGGATGATCGCCACTGCGCGAATTCTGATGCCGGTCGCGATGGTGCGCTTGTCGGCGGGCCGCTTGGCCTTGAGTCAGGAAGCGCAGCTGTTGTGCATGCTCGCTGGCGCGAATTCAATCTTCTTCGGCGAGAAGTTGCTTACGACTGGAAACCCCGAGTACCAGCAAGACATGCAGCTGCTCCAAGACGCTGGAGTGAAGGCGCTGCAGCCCAACGTCGGGCCCTGATGTCCGGCGTGGTCGGACGATGGGCGAACGACGAGCTTGCGGCCCTGGCGGCGCGCGGGCTGTCGCGACACCTCGAGCCATTGAGCAGCCCGCAGGGACCCGTGGTCGAGCTCAACGGCGAAGAGCAGCTGATCAACTTCTCGTCGAACGACTACCTCGGGCTCGCCAACCACCCCGAGCTGAAAGCCGCGGCGATCGCAGCCCTTGCGACGTGGGGCATCGGGTCCGGAGCATCGCGACTCATCACCGGCGACACCCACTGCCATCGCGCGCTCGAGAAGGCGATCGCCGCCTTCGAAGGAACCGAAGCGGCGTTGCTGTTTAACTCGGGTTACGCGGCCAACGTCGGAATCCTTTCAGCCGTCTGTGGCGAAGGCGACGTCATCTTCTCCGACGCGCTCAACCATGCGTCGTTGATCGACGGAGCGCGGCTGTCTCGCGCGAAGACCGTCATCTATCCGCACCGCGATGTCGCAGCCCTTCAGGCGCTGATTTTGAAGAATCCGGGTCGACGCGCGCTGGTGGTCACCGACGCTGTCTTCTCGATGGACGGAGATCGCGCCCCGCTGGTGGCGTTGGCGCAGTTGTGTGAACGAACCCACGGAGCGTTGTTGGTCGACGAGGCACATGCGACCGGCGTCTGTGGCCCAACGGGCGCCGGGCTATGTGAAGAGCTCGGCGTGCGCCCCGAGCTGCGCATGGGGACACTCTCGAAAGCACTCGGGGGCTTCGGGGCCTACGTTGCGTGCTCGGCGCAGATTCGCCAGTGGCTGTTCAATCGCGCACGCAGCCTCGTCTTTTCGACGTCGCTGCCGCCGGCGGTGTGCGCGGCAGGAACGGCGGCCATCTCGCTGGTGCGCCGCGACGCTTCGACGCGCGAGCAGCTGTGGACGAACATTCGCTTCTTCGGCGACGGGTTGAAGCGCCTCGGGCTTCGGTCGCATCAAGAATCGGCGATCTTTCCGGTGGTGATTGGCAGCCCCGACGCGACCGTGCACGCCTCGCGGGCCTTTCGCGACGCCGGCATGCTGGTGAAACCGATTCGCCCTCCCACGGTGCCCGAAGGCACCAGCCGGCTGCGCTTTGCGCTCAGTGCCGGTCACACCCAAGAGCAGCTTTCCCGCGCGTTGGCGGTGCTGAAGCAGCTGGAGCTTCCCGATGCCGACTGAAAGAGAACTCGAACACAAGCGCCTTTGGGCGCTGGATCAGGCGCACGTCTGGCACCCTTTTACGCAGATGGCGCTCTGGGCTGATGACGCGCCGTTGATTATTGAGCGCGCCGACGGCAACTGGCTCATCGACACGCTCGGGCGACGCTGGCTCGATGCAATCTCTTCGCTGTGGGTCACCGTGCATGGCCATCGCAAGGCTGAGCTCGACGATGCAGTTCGGGCTCAACTCGACAAAGTCGCGCACTGCACGCTGCTGGGTCAGGCTTCAGCGCCGAGCATCGAGTTGGCCGCGAAGCTTTCGCAGATTGCGCCTGCTGGGCTGACAAAGGTCTTCTATTCAGACAGCGGCAGCACCTCGGTCGAGGTAGCGCTGAAGATGGCGTACCAGTACTGGCGACTGAACGGCCGACCCGAGAAGCGAAGGTTCGCCGCGCTCTCTGAGGCGTACCATGGTGACACCCTCGGCTCGGTCTCGGTGGGTGGCATTGAATTGTTCCACGAACGGTTTCACGACTTGTTGTTCGACGTCGAACGCCTGCCCTCGCCGCACGCGTACCGATGGGAAGGAGCCGACGTGCTGGGTGAGTCGGTTGCCGCCGTCGAGAAGCTCTTTTCCGAGAAGTCGCAACAGCTGGCCGCGTTGGTCATCGAGCCAATGGTGCAGGGCGCCGCGGGGATGTGGCTGCAACCAAAGGGCTACCTCAAGGCGGTCGAAGCGCTTTGTCGCAAGCACGATGTGTTGCTGATTTGCGATGAGGTCGCGACCGGGTTTGGTCGCACCGGCACGATGTTCGCCGTCGAGCAGGAAGACGTTCACCCGGACTTTCTGTGCGTCGCAAAAGGATTGACTGGCGGTTACCTGCCGCTTGCGGCGACGCTGACGACGACGCGGGTCTTCGACGCATTTCTCGGTTCAGCCGCCGAAGCAAAGACCTTCTTCCATGGCCACACCTACACGGGAAATCCGCTCGCCTGTGCGGTCGCGCTCGCGAACCTCGAGGTATTCGACAGCGAACGGACACTGGTGAAGATGCAACCGGCGATGACAGCGCTGGCTGATGGGTTGGATCGATTGTCGACGTTGCCGCACGTGGGCGACATCCGTCGATGCGGGATGATGATTGGCATCGAGCTCGTTCAAGACAAGCGCACGCGCGCGGAATACCCCTATGGCGACCGGCTCGGGTTCAAAGTGTGTCAGGCGGCGCGGAAGAACGGGGTGCTGCTGCGGGCGCTGGGCAACGTTGTGGTGGTAATGCCTCCGCTGTCGCTGACGGTCGATGAGGCGAAATTGGTTGGCGAGGCGCTCTACGGGGCGATCTTTGAAACCACGTGAAGCCGGGCTTCTTCGTCACCGGCACCGACACGGGCGTTGGCAAGACCCAGGTCGCCGGGGCTTTGCTGTCGCTGCTCGCTGACACCGGCGCCCACCCGTTTGCATTTAAGCCGTACGAATCCGGAGTCGAAGGAGTACCCGCTGACGCCGCCTGGCTTCGCGCGTGCGCGGGGGGCTGGCAGCCGCTCGACACCATCTGCGTTCATCGCTTTGCAGCTGCTGTCGCGCCAGCGATTGCGGGGAAATCGTCGTGGAGCAAGACCCTTCGAACCTTTGCGTCCTTTGCAAAGCCGGTGGTCGTCGAAGGCGCCGGAGGGTTGCTCGTGCCGTTGGATGGTCGTCACGATGTGATTGACCTCGCGGCCACGCTGAAGCTGCCGATCATCCTGGTCGCGCGCGCCGGATTGGGCACGTTGAACCACGTCGCGCTCAGCCTCGAGGCCTTGCGTCAGCGGCGCCTCTTCGTTCGCGCGGTGGTGCTGGTGAAGTCGACCCGGGCTAAAGATCCTGCTGAAGCCGACAATCCGGCCTGGCTGCGGCGGCGTCACCGCGTCACCGTTCTGGGGCCGCTGCCCTTCGTCTCATCGCGGTCGCGCCGACACGCCGCGCTCAAGAAACTGCTCGCACCGCTGACGCACGGTTAAGGCGTAGAACCCACTTCCATGAATCTTTACCAGGCAGTCGAAGCAGCAGACGCAGAGGCAGTCGTCGCGCGGCTCGAAGCGGGCGAGGACATCAACCAGCTCGGCCCTGGGGGATCAACCCCATTGATTGAAGCGGCCCGGCTGGGGAACGCGCAGCTGGTCGAAGTGCTGCTCGCCGCCGGCGCCGAGCCGATGCTGAAGGACGCCGAACAGGAATCTGCGCTGCTCAAGGCCGCAGCCAACGGGCACCGAGAGGTATGCGCGCTGCTGCTGGAGGTCGCGTCAGATGACGAGCGCTCGATGGCAGAGGCCTTTCTCGGCGCCGTTGGTAAGACGCATGGCCCCAGCGTCGCCGCGCCGCCCGACGGGTTTTTGGGGATCCGAAAAAAGACCGACGAGCTCAAACGGCGCGCCGCGGTGCTGGGGGCGCGCGCAGCGAAGTTCGTCGGCTACGAACAGCCGGCAAATCGCATCGAGCGCGTCGAACGTGCCGAGCAGCGCAGCGGAATTGTCAGCGATCGACCCAAGCTGAACCCGAAGAAGTAGCAGGAATGCTGCCTGCGTCTTAGCCGGGTACGTCATCAGACAGCCGAGTCGGTGACCCCATCGGCCTATCAACTGACTTTAGGGCCTGAGATCGGATTACCCGACCGTTCTCGCAGCCGATGCATCGTCGCCAGCTTCGTTCCGCTCCCTGCGGTTTACCCAGCAGTAGACCTCGGTCGCGCGCCTGCATGGCGTCGTGCCTCGGCTGCGATCTCCGGCCGGGTAATTCGAACTCAGGCCCTTAGTCTCGTTTAGACGGCAGTCCGCGCATTGCGAATCGCCGCGCGGATCCGTTGCCTCGCCCGCGCAAATCGGGGAATCCGGCTCTGCGTCGCGGCGACTGCGGTCTGCTCGCCCAGCACTTTTCCTGTCTCGTCGTATTGGTACTTCTTGCGGGTGCCCATCACATGATCGAACCAGGGGTGGGTGACGCACCAGTTCGCGTTCTGGTCTTTTCCCATGTGGTGGTCGTAGTGCCAGGGCAGGTGCTCTTTGGCCCATTGCGGATCCAGGTGTGCCTTCTTGTGCGCCTGGTAGTAGCGCCAGGTTCGAACCCAGACGGTCGCGGTGAAGAACGGCGCCAGCGGCAACAGGGGTGAGACGGCCAGCGCCCCTGCGATGAGGCCGAGCACTTCTTTGCCTTGCGGCGACCAATTGAAGACCGACCGCACATACTGTGGGTCGAACATCTCGTTCTTTCGCGCTTCCCGATGATGCTCGTGCCAATGAAACGACCAGAAGCTCTTCTTGTTCTTTCCTAAACCATGCAACCAGTATTTGTGGATCAGCCACTCGCTGATGTTGGTGTACGCAAAGCCAATTGGAATCCCAATCATGGTTGCTCCCTTCGAACAAAACGATGACCAACAAGTCACAACATAAACAAAAGGTCAGGCGGGTGTCAAAACGGCCGGGGCAGCCGGGTGGGGTGCGCGATACCAACCGGAAAGAGAAAGAGCGGGTACTGCTCGATGCTGCGCTGCTGCTCTTCCTTTCTCGCGGCGTCGAAGGGGTGTCGGTGGACGACATCACCCGCGCGGCGAGCGTTGCCAAGGGCAGTTTCTATCGGTACTTCAAAGACCAGGAAGCGTTGGTCGAAGCGTTGGTGAGCCCGACGCGAAAGGTGTTGATGAGCGCCTTCGGTGAAGTGTCCGAGGCGTTAGAGAAGGCGGTGGATCGGCAGACGCAGTTCTCATCGTATCGGCGGCTGGGCGGCGCGCTGGCGACGCTGATGATGGAACACCCGGGCGTCGTGCGGCTCTACCTGCAGGAAAGTCGTGCACCGGCCGTGGGTGCGCGGCGGCCGTTGGGCAAGCTGTCGGTCGACATCAACCAGAGCGCGATCGAGCTGACGAAGAAGGCGCAGAAGCTGCGCATCTTCAAAGAGTTTCCACCCGCGGTGAGCGCGCTGACGGTGGTGGGAGCGACCGAAAAGCTGATTCTCGGCGTGCTGTTGGATCAAGACCTGGGCAATCCGCTCGAGATTCCCAGTGCGCTCGTCTCGTTGATTTTCGACGGAATTGGCCACCGCGACAGCAAAGACTGAAAAGCCAGGTGATCCAAAGTCGGTCACCGGCTAGACGCGATGGCAATTGGGGGTGAGACTGGCGGGGTGCCAGGCGAGAGTCCTCTACCGAAATCGGTGCTGGTGGTCGATGACGAGCAAGTGGTGCTTGACGTTCTCGAGCTGGCCCTAACCCAGGGCGGCTATCCGGTTACCTGCGTCACCAGCGGCGAGCGCGCTTTCGCCGCGCTGGGCAAGGAAGCGTTCGGCGCGGTGCTGACCGACAAGAACCTGCCGCGGAAGAGCGGGCTCGAGGTCATCAAAGAGGCGCGAAGGCTGTACCCCTACTGCGCCTGTTTGTTGATGACTGGCTACGCGAGCACCGAGTCCGTCGTTGAGGCACTGCGAGTGGGAGCCAACGACTACCTCGAGAAGCCATTCGCCGAGCTGGGTCTGGTGCTCCAGCGCTTGCAGGCGGCGTTCGACC
>JANOHG010001286.1:0-1302 GCA_031406375.1 Archangiaceae bacterium
CATCGGCGTTTGCCTTGCGCTGATCGGCGTCGCGTTGTCCTGGTCTGGGCCGTGGCAGTTGGTGGTGGTCGCGATCACCTTCCTCGGCACGGCGGTGCTCGAAGGGCTGGTGATTACCCCGCGCATCGTTGGCAAGAAGGTGGGGCTGCCTCCAGTGGCGATCATCATCGCGGTGCTGGCGTTCGCCGAGGTATTCGGGTTCGTCGGGGTGCTTCTCGCCGTGCCGCTGACGGCGGTGTTGAAAGTCGTGCTCAAGGTGGTGATTACCCGCTACCGCCGGACGCGGGTGTACCTCACCGGATCGCCGCTGTCGTGACGGCTGGAATGCTGCTGCTGCTGCTGCTGCTGCTCGGTGCAGAACCCGTCGCGGAAGGAGTGCCGCCAATCTTCCTCGCTGCCTCGGTTCGCGTTCACCTGCACGCGAGCGAAGAGCTCGACCCTGACCATTTGCGGGCGCTCGCGCGCAACAACGTCGTTCTCTGGTTGTCGACCCGCACCAACACATTGCGCGCTTCGACGCTCGAGACGATCAACAAGTTCTCAGAAGCATGGATCGCGTTGCGCGCGCCGGTGCGCGAATCGGATGCGCTGCAGCTGAACAAGGTGCCCAGGGCGGGGCTGTGGATTGACGTTCAGGATCTCGATGGCGCCCGACGGGTGCTCGGGCCTCGCCGCTTGACGATCAACCTTCAAGGCGCCCTCGATGCAGCGCTCTTCGAAAAGCTTCAGAAGCTGCGGCCCGCGCAAACCATCTGGCGCGCGCCACCCGAGGTTGATCTGCTCTCGTGGGGCCTGTTCCGGCAGTTGCCCGGTCGGAAAGTGCTCTCGAGAACCACTTCCCGGTGGTGGCCTGTCGAATGTCCCGAAGACCCCGGAGACAGCGAGCCCACAGTTCAGACGCAGGTCGAGGCGGTGCGGAATAACCCCCGAAAGGTTTTTCCCTGCGGCAAAGGCCCTAGAATTGAGATTCCGCTCGATGTCGAGCGTTCGGTGCTCCAGTTTCTGCTCGTACGGGAACCTTCGACCGAGCTGGTAATCGACATCGGCGACGATCCGCGCCTGGTATCGAAGGCCCGCCGGCTGCTCGACGATCTGGGCCTCAAATAGGCTCAATGCTTGACGGTTGAAGCGCAGGTGGTGATGATTCAGCCTGCTAAAGGGAAATTCCAAGGAGTCCCGCCTACTTGCCGACAGCCGAACAAGTCAAACGCCCACGGCAAGGGTGAACTCCCATTTTCAGGAAGACCATGCGCCGAATTCTCCCAATCATTCTCAGTGTCTTCTCGCTGGCGGTGGCGGCCG
>JANOHG010001353.1:0-8435 GCA_031406375.1 Archangiaceae bacterium
AGCGGAGGAAAGGGCGCGCCGGGGCGCACCACGATGTCGGAGATCAACGTCACTCCGATGGTGGACGTGATGCTGGTGCTGATGATCATCTTCATGGTCACTACGCCGCTGATTCAGCAGGGCGTGAAGGTGAACCTGCCAGAGACCAAGGCTGCAGCCGTGGAAGCCTCTGACAAGAAGCTGGTCATCAGCATCGACGTCAAGAAGCACGTCTTCATCGGCGAGGTGGAAGTTAAGCTTGCCGAGCTCGAAGAGAAGTTGAAGACCAACGCAAAGGCGCAGCAAGACAAGGAGCTCTACCTGCACGCAGATCGCGACTTGCCCTATGGCATCGTGGTCGAAGTGATGGCCGCAGCGCAGCGCGCGGGAATCACCAACGTGGGGATGATCACGGACCCGATGGGGGCTGGTCGCGCGTCGAAAGACAAGAAGGACAAGTCAAATCCGTGATGCACCCCGCTGCCGCGCAGAGTCTGTTGGCGCACCGCCCATCGAGGGCGGTGCCGTTCTTTGCGCTTTCGGTTGGGCTGCACGTGCTGGCAATCGCCGTCGGCTTGATCGCCAGCTGGCTGCTGTCGCCCAAGCTGTTGGATCTGGATCAAAAGCCAATCACTGCGTCGTTGGTACGGCTGGGGAAGCCGCGGGAAGAGAAGCTGCTGCCGCGCAAAGAAGAGCCCCCAACTGAAGTGAAAAAGGAAGAAAAAGTCGAGATCCCCTTACCAGTGCCGTCGCCCAAAGCGGTGGTGGTGCCAGGGCCTGAGCCGAAGAAGCCCACCGCGAAACAGGATCTCTTCAAAGCCTTAAACAACGCCTCGAAGCAGGCCAAGCCCGAAGAGCTGGAAGGAAAAGCCGACGGAGATCCGAACGGCGATTCGACAAAGGAAGAAGGTGAACGCTACTTCGGAATCATCTCGGCGGCGGTGCGCCGCTATTACGACGTGTCGAACACCATTCCCGAGGCCGAACGGCGTACGTTGAAGGCTGTGGTGGCGATGAAGGTCAGCGCGACGGGCGAGGCGAGCGACGTGCGCCTAACGAAAGGGTCAACCAACGACCTGTTCGATGAAGCGGTGTTGTCAGCCGTAAAGAAAGCAGCACCGTTCTCTCCACCGCCCGCGCACCTGAAGAAGGTGCTGTCGGCGGGCGTCACACTGATGTTCTCTCCGTGAGGCAATCGATGAAGCCCTTCCTCGTCGCAGCACTCTTACCGTTCGCAGCGCTCGCCCAGTCGCCAGTCATCGAGATCTCGGGCGCCAACTACCGCCCGATGCCGGTCGCGCTGGCCGTGCCACTGACTCAGGACGATGGCGCAAAGGCAAGGCTGGCCGAGTTCGACGACGCGCTGAGCTTCGACTTGAAGGGCTGTGGCCTGTTCACCCTGCTCGAGCGCAAGAGCTTCCTCGCCGACCCGAAGGAAGGCATCACTGCAGGCAGCATCAACTTTCCCAACTGGACCAACGTCGGTGCCGATGCGCTGGTGAAGACGCAGATCTCAAGCGACGGAGATCAGCTGCGCGGAGACCTTCGGCTGTTCACCGTCGCGAGCGGCCGTGAAGAGCTCAAGGTCAGCGAATCGGTGAGCGCGAAGGACCCCCGAAAACTGGCCCACAAGCTCGCCAACGCGGTCTACAAGTTCTTCACCCGCGAGACCGGCCCGTTCGAGTCGAAAATCACCTGGGTGAAAAAGACGACGGGCGGAAAGGACGTCTACGTCTCTGATTGGGATGGCCATTCGCAGGTTCCGATCGCAACCGGCGGCATCAACCTGCTGCCAACGCTGGCTGACCTCAGCACCGTCGCGTACACCTCGTACAAGCGTGGCAAACCCGACCTCTGGGTCCAAAAGGTTGGGGGCAATGCCGTGTCGCTTGTCTCGGCGGGGCGAATGGCCACCGGCGTTGCCTTCTCGCCCGACGCTCGTCGCATCGCATACGCACTGGCGGACGGCGAGAGTGCGCAGATCTTCATCGCGGGCGCAGATGGATCAAACCCGCGCCAGCTCACCAACACGCCTTTCTTCATCAACACCAGCCCCACCTGGTCGCCCGACGGCAAGCGGATCGCCTTCGTCTCGAACCGGGGTGGCTCGCCTCAGGTGTATTTGATGAGCGCCGACGGCAAAGAAGCGAAGCGACTCACGTTTCAAGGCAACTACAACCAGACGCCTGACTGGAGCCCGCGGGGCGATTTGATCGCGTTCACCGCCCGCGACGAGCGCAACGCGTTCGACCTTTTCACCGTCAATGTCGAGAGCGGCAAGGTGCAGCGAATGACACAGGATCAGGGCAACAACGAAGAGCCGACCTTTTCGCCCAATGGCAGGCTGATTATGTTCACCAGCACCCGCAACGCAGGGGTTTCGCAGCTGTTCGTGATGACCGCCGACGGGAACAACCAGGTGCCCCTGCCAGCCGAAAAGGGCCAGTATTCGACGCCCGATTGGGGTCCGTAGCTACTCGCGCATCAGCGCGGCGCCCCAGTGGAACCCGGCGCCGAGCCCAACGAAGCAGAGCAGATCGCCCTTCTTGATTCGGCCGCTTTTCTTGCACTCATCGTAAGCGATCGGAATCGTCGCTGCGGTGGTGTTGCCGTACTTGTGGATGTTGTTGAAGATCCGATCGTCTGGCAGCTTGAGCGCCTTCTGTACCGCTTCACTGATTCGCTGATTGGCTTGGTGGGGAATGATGAGATCGACGTCGTCGAGCGAAAGGCCCGCCTTCGCACAGACCTCATGAACCGCTTCAGGCATCTTGGTGACGGCCATCTTGAAGACAGTCTTG
This sequence comes from Archangiaceae bacterium, assembly GCA_031406375.1. GTDB lineage: Bacteria > Myxococcota > Myxococcia > Myxococcales > Myxococcaceae > JAGSPQ01. The sequence continues at coordinate 2,781 of JANOHG010001353.1, forward strand.
CCATCCATCACCGGAACGCAGCGACCTTCTCGGGCGTGCGCTTCGCTGAAGTACGGGCGGTAAGCGAAGCCGCCTGAGGGCACGTAGAGGCTCTCGACGTTCTTGCCGTCGGTGTGCAGCGCAAACCCGAGCACGCCGCTGTCCTTCGTCTCGTTGGTTCCTAAAATCACTGCGCCGGCTGCGTCGCCGAAGAGGACCACCAGGTGGCGGAACTTGCTGTTCCATTCTCGTTCTTCGGCGGTAATCTCTTCGGTGCTCCGGCCCATCACGACGTCCCACGTGCGAGGCGAGAACGGCATGAAGCCAGAATGCACTTCGGCACCGATGAACAACAGTCGCTTTGCGGCGCCCGCGCGAATCAGCGCGTCAGACACCTGAAGGCCATACACGAAGCCGCTGCACTGCTGGCGAATGTCGAGCGCGGGCACCGAACCCATTCCCAGCTTTGCCTGAACCTGGCTGCCGACGCCGGGAAAGTAATAGTCGGGCGTCATCGTCGCGACGACGATGTAGTCAATGTCGTCAGCGGTGAGCCCGGCATCGTCGAGCGCCTTCTTCGCTGCGCCCACTGCCAGGTCGCTGGTGGCGGTACCTTCCTTCACGAAGTAGCGCTGCTGAATGCCAGAGCGTTCACGGATCCACTCGTCAGACGTGTCGCACACCTTCGCCATCGTGGCATTTGGAACCAGGGTCTCTCCAACGACGAAGCCAGAGCCAAGAATGCGTGCGTTAGTGCTCAATGGAGTACCCTTGATTTCAGAATCGACGACCTGAAGCACTTAATGATGGGAAGTCGAGTTCGGCAAGGTTTGTCGTTCGACCAGGCGCGTCATCTCTTCGCGCCTTTTAGGGGGTGGTGATGACAGTCGATGAGTTCTTCTTCCTCATATACGCGTGGTCCGAAGTCCATTCGGTCGAAGTGTTCGCGGCGGCGATCGCGCTGCCAATCGTCGGCAGCCTCGCCGCTTGGGCTGGGCGCGGCGGAAAAACCGATGTTGACGGCCGGTTCATCGCAAGCGCGGTGATCGCGATTGCACTCGCCGCGGCGGTACTCGAAGTGTTGGGTATCGGCATCGCGCTGGGGCTGAAGGACCGCACGCTGCTCGACGCGAATCTGTTGCTGTTGGTGGCGCCCGTCGTCTGCCTTGTCGGGTGTGTGGTTGGGATTCGTCGGGTGTTCCCGCTGAACGAGCTGGGGTCGGTGAAGAGCGCCATCGACGTCTCGGCGTTTGTGATCGCGTGCTTGGCGATGATGTGGATCTTCTCGAAGTTTCGCGGCTGGAGCGTGGTGTTCTTCGGTTCGTTCAGCCAACTCATCGTGGTTGGGCTGTTCGCTGCCTTGCTGCTGTGGCGGCTGTACAAGCGCGCCTTTGGAGGAATCAACCGCCCAGCGCGCGCATCGCTCTGAAAGCTGCGCTTCAAACGCCCGAAGTCGATCGACATCCTTGGGCCCCGAGGTAGGTTGGGCGGGTGCCGCGGTTCGCGTCGATCGACATCGGAACAAACTCCGTCTTGCTGCTGGTGGCCGAGCGCGGCCTCGATGGGCGCTTCACCGCCGTTTGTGAGCGCGCAGAGATCACGCGACTGGGGCGCGGCGTCGACAGCTCGCGCACCCTTGCGCCCGAAGCGATCGAGGACACGCTGAAAGCACTCGAAAGCTACGCGACCCAAGCGCGGCGGCTGGGTGTGCAGGCGATCGCTGCGACGGCGACCAGCGCCGCGCGTGACGCATCCAATGGCGGCGAGTTCCTTCGTGCCGTCGCCGAGCGCACGGGCGTGAAGGTCGAGATCATCACCGGCGAAGAGGAAGCCCGCCTATCGTTTGCGTCTGCGTGGGCAGACTTCGGCGGTGCGGGTCCGTTGGTAGTTCTCGACATCGGAGGGGGAAGCACCGAGTTCATCTACGGTGACAGCGAAGGAAACGTGGGCTTTCGTCGCAGCTTCGACGTCGGGTCAGTTCGCCTGACCGAGCGGTGGGTTACCTCGGATCCACCCAGCGCCGCGGATCGTGCGACCATCACCGCCCATCTGGATCAGGCTTTCGCGCTGCTTCCTGCGCCACCTGTGGGTGCTCATCTGGTTGGCGTCGCCGGAACCGTGACCACTTTGTGCGCCCTCGCGCGTTCCATACACCCGTACGACGCCGCGCAGGTTCACGGGGCGCGGCTTGCTGCCACTGAAGTATCGGCCACCCTCGAACGACTCTGGGCGTTGCCGCTGGCAGAGCGCCGCGCTCTTCCCGGCCTGCAACCCAAACGTGCCGATGTCATTCCTGTGGGCGCCTTGATTCTCGAGGCCGCGGCGCGTCGGCTCGGAGCAACCGAACTGCGGGTCAGCGATCGCGGGCTTCGGTGGGGTCTGTTGGCTGACCGTTTCGGGCGGCTTGGGTGACAGCGCCGGGCTTCGGAAAAGGACAAGCGTATTACGGCCTCGGCGTCCTCTCGATCATCAACCTGCTCAACTACCTCGACCGCTACATCCTCGCCGGGGTGATGGAGAAGGTGCAAAAGCAGTTCGACCTCAGCGACACCGAAGGGGGCACGCTGGCGACGACGTTCATGCTCGTCTACATGTGCGCATCTCCGTTGGGCGGATACCTGGGCGATCGAATGCCGCGAAAGTGGCTGATCGCGGGTGCGGTCATGCTCTGGAGTCTGGCGACGATTGGCTCGGGGCTAGCGACCAGCTTCGCGGTGCTGGTGGTCGCCCGTGGGCTGACGGGAATCGGCGAAGCAGGCTACGGAACCATCGCGCCCTCGTTCATCAGCGATCTGTTTCGCAAAGAGCAGCGGTCGCGGATGCTGGCGATTTTCTACACCGCAATGCCATTGGGTGCGGCAGCGGGCTTCATCATCGGAGGTTGGGTCGGCGAGAAGTTTTCGTGGCAGGCGGCGTTCTTCGTCGGAGGCGCACCTGGAATCGCGCTCGCGATCCTCGCGCTCTTTCTGCCCCAACCCGAGCGCGGCGCGATGGATGAAGGGCCGATCATCGCTCCGGTGTCATTGGGCCCTGGCTTGGCCGCCCTGATGGGCAACGCGCGGTTCTGGTACACCACAGCCGGCCTGACGCTGATGACCTTCGGAATCGGCGGCCTGTCGAACTGGATGCCGAAGTTTCTCTCTTCCGAACGCGGGTTCAGCGGGGGTGAGGCCGGCTTCTACCTTGGCGCCACCACGGTGCTTGGCGGCCTGCTGGGAACGATCGCCGGCGGCTTTCTGGGAGATCGCCTGGATCGCAGCCGTGCCGGTGGGGGTGTCGTCCTGTCTGCGATCGGGTTGGTCATCGCCGCTCCCCTGATGTTCGTGTGCGTGTTGATTGACGGGCGGCTCGCGCTTGCGATCGCTCTTTTTGCCGCGCAGTTCTTCATCTTCTTGAACAACGGCCCGCTGAACGCCGCCATCGTCAACTGCGTGCCGCCGCACCTGCGCGCGTTCGCATTCGGAATTTCGACCCTCACGCTGCACCTGCTCGGCGACGCCGCTTCCCCGATGGTGATTGGGTGGATCAGCGATCACTCGAGCCTCGGCACCGCGATCATGCTGAACGCGATTCCGGTTCTTGCCGGAGGCCTGGTGCTCTTCATCGGCCTCAAGCACTTTGTCCGCTCAGACGGGTCAGCGCCACCAGCGATCCCAACTGGGTGACGGCCTGTTCGATTTTGGTGCCGAGCGCGAGCGCGGCACGCCGCTTCGCTGGCTAGAACAGGCCGATGTTAAAGTGGACGTTGAAAGCCGGCTCGTTCACGATCGCGTCGGGCGCGAGGTTGACTCCGACATCGAGCGCGAGAGGCCCAATTGGAGTGACGTAGCGCAGGCCCGACCCGACCACGGGTCGCAACGTGAAGCCCGTCGGAGGTTCAAGCCACAGGTTGCCCGCCTCGAGGAACACACCGATGTCAAACGCGCCGAAGGCCGGGAAGCGCAGTTCTGCCTTCCCGAGCACGAACACTTCGCCACCTTGCGATACGATCTCGTTGCGCGCCAGCAGCGTCACCGCGGCCGGAGAACAGCCGATGGTGGTTGCGAGCGCTTTGCAGTCGTTGACCTGCGTCTTGTACCCCTGGCGCTGGTCTTCAGCGATCAACCCATCTTCTCGAAAGCCGCGCAGGCTCGAGCTGCCACCGAGGAAGAATCGTTTGACCGGCGGGGTGACCGAGTTCTCGCTTAACCCAATAATGGTGCCAGCGCGCGCCGACAGCGCCAGCACCACCTTGCGGTAAACAGGGAGGTAACCGCTCAACGTGCCTGAGACCTTGAGGAACTGCACCGGCACCGGCAGTTGATTCTCGTCGCGCGTCTCGATCGGCCAGGTGGTCTCGATCGCCGCCTGAAGCAATAGACCTTTGCTTGGCACGACCACGTCGTCGCGCAGGTCGATGGTCGGCGCGAACCGCACGGTGTGAAGCGCGAACGTGCCGAAGCGAAATCGCAGCCGTTCTTGATCCGCGCGCAGCAGGGGGAAAATGAGCCCGCTGGCGTTGTTGACGCTCGACACGCGTGTCCAGTCGGCTTCGTATTGCACCTGCAAAGTCAGCTTGGGCCGCGTCCAATCGACGAAGCCCAGGTTGAACGCCGTCGACCAGTCCACACCTGGCACGGCAGCAAACCGGGTGAAGCGGTAAGACTGGCGAAAAATCCGTTCGCCGACCAAGTCGATTCGCGTGCCAATCGCGAACGGCAGCAAGCCCCGGTTGGACACTGAAATGTTGCCGCCGCCGCCCAGCTGTTCGAGCACGTTGAGGTCCGAAACGTCGACCTGTCGCGACAACGCCAGGCGTGAGGCGGCAAACACATTCACCTCTAGTCGGGCCTGGAGGTTGATCGCCCGACCTGCGAGGTTTGGGAACTCAACGTCAACGATGCCGCGCGGCCCCTCGGCGAGGAAATACCCGAGGCCCGCTTCACCCGACAGCCGCGGGCGCTCGCGCACCTCGACGACGATGTCCTTCACCGCATCATGCGACTCGGGAGCGAGAATCCTCACCTCGGCAGAACGGAAAATTCCCAGCCCCAGCAGGCCGCGCTGCGACGTGTAGAGCCCATCGGGATCCAACGGCTCACCTTCGTGGAAATCCACCTCGCTGCGAATGACCGAGTCGACGGTGCGCTGGTTTCCGCGGATCAGCACCTTGCCGACCGTCACTTGTGGCCCGCTGAGAACTTTGAACACCAGATCGGCGCGGGTGCCCTCTTCGGCGGTCCGAATCTCGGCGTCGACGCTGCCGTAAAGGAAGCCGCGGCGTCCCAGCTGGCGAGCGAGCGCCTGCTTCCATAGCTCGAGCCGGCGATCACTCAACGGATCTCCTTTCGACATTGAGGCAGCGCTGCTGTCGGGGAACCCTTGGGGCTCGCCCTGAAACTCCACGTTTCTCAAGCGCGTCAAAGGCCCTTCAAAGACGCTGAAGCGCACCGCCGCTTCCGAACGAGCGAAGGTCACCTCTTCGAGTTGAACGCTCGCCTTGCTGTAGCCACGCTCGCGGTAGAGCCGCCCCATCGCCTTGGCCGCCTCAATGTACGCCACCTCGACGAGCACCGTCTGCGGAGCCGGCGCGGGAGAATCTGAGAACCGAGGTCTCGTCACCTTTCCTTCGAGCTGCAGCGGGTCGTCGATGGGATGAACCTCGGTACCGCTGGCAGGAGCCCCTGTGCGCACGAC